>JAQSXD010000320.1 GCA_029266295.1 Bacillota bacterium
TGATTCATTCTATGACCTCGACTGTGAATCGTAACGGTATTGTGAAGCTTGTATGAATTTGTTGTTCATTTTCTTGTTTTTTTATCGAAAATATAATAGAATGTATGCATTGTTTTTTAGTATCTTTACCGCTATCATGATGAAACGGGAGTGCATATATGTTTGAAGAGTCGATGAAAACCATCTTAATAAGAATTTTTAATAAAATGAAACTTGCGGCATATGAAAAATCTACGGATTACCATGCTGGGTACGGAGTTGTGGGTATTGCGGCAGTAGCTGCAGTACTGCTGAAGCTGCTGCTGTTTTATCAGCTCATTGGTGTGACTGCCAACGTTTTCTTTGTATGGCTTATCAGTGTTATTTTTACATACCTTTTGTTCGCATCCTTTAGAAATAAATGGATTCCTGCTGTTGTTTTTTTATTACTGACCATCTTAATGTTCTGCGATGTTACATACAGCAGCTTTTTTAATCGTTACCTATCCGTTGCCATGCTGGGCGCGGCAGGCGTTTTGGGTGATATTACAGAGAGTATTAAAGAGGTTATTAAGCCTTGGTTCTTCTTGCTCTTTGTAGATACAATATTGATCTTCGTAACCCTTGGGTTACAGCAAAGAGTAGAAAAAACGGGTGGTATGTCGGATCGGAAAGAGGCGGAAACGGAATTGCCGGATGCAAAGTCTAGCAGCTCTGATGTAACTTTCGACAACTGGCTGTTCAATGAGATTGAAGCTTCTGCGTCAGTGCCTGAGAGTCGCCATGAATTTGTGTCCAAGGAATCCCCAAAAGAAGCATCTCAAGGCAGTGAGCGTGCTGCTCAGGCAGTTCATCAGAGAGCTCTTCCCCAGCGCGTTAAGAACGCAAAGAGAGACAGGCAAAGAAAAATCAAACTCTGGCTGGCGGGGCACAAAAAGCAGGTGACGGCATTTTTCCTGATCTTTTTATTGGTATTAAATATTACGGGAAGCGGATTTATTACCTCCATATCCAATCAGGAATTTTATAGTTTTCATACGAAAGATATTGTAAGAGCAATAACCGGCGGGAGCGATTCGAATTTTGAATATGCTGTATCAAATAGTTACGATAAAGAAAAAAACGGGCCTCTGTTTGGTGTGGCCAAGGGACGGAATCTCATTGTAATTCAGATCGAGTCTCTGCAGAATCTAGTAATCAACAAGACCTACAATGGTCAGGAAATCACACCAAACCTGAATCAGATTATTAAAGACAACACGATTTATTTTGATAATTATTATCAGCAGATTGGCAGCGGAAATACTTCGGATGCTGAATTCGCAACAAATAATTCCATCTATGGAACTTTGTCAAGCTACACCTACAAGCTCTATGCCAAAAACTATTTCAGAGGACTGCCTAAACTTCTAAAGGAGCAGGGATATGAAACAGCCGTATATCATGCATATGAAGACAGGGACTTCTGGAACAGAGAAGATGCTTATTACAGCATCGGTTTTGATACCTATTACGGAGGAATCGGCGGAACAGAAAACGGTCAATTTGATATGACAGAATGGATGGGCTGGGGGTTAACCGATTCGGAGTTTTACAAGCAGGTAATGCCTTATGTCAAAAACATGACCCAGCCGTTTTACAGCTTTATCATATCGCTATCCAATCATCATCCGTTCAAGATGCTCGACCACTACCAATTTATCGATCTGCTCCCGAAGGATGAAGGCACCATTTTTGGTAACTACCTGAACAGTGCGGCTTATACGGATTATGCGCTGGGGCAGCTGATGCAGGAGCTTAAGGATGAGGGAATCTATGACAATTCCATCATTGCATTTTACGGAGATCATCTGGGACTGCCCAAGTCAGATGAGGAGATATTCGAGTCTGTTTCGAATTTCATCGGCAAGGATTACGACTTCGATACAATGATGAATATTCCGTTGATCATCACGATTCCGGGAGCGGAGCAAAATGTTAACCAAACGGTGAGTGTGGCGGGAGGACAGCTGGATTTTCTTCCAACCATCGCATATCTCATGGGATTTGATACCCTCGATACCGCGTATATGGGTCATAACCTGCTAACCATTGATTCTGGTTTTGTAGCAGAACAAACCTATATGACAAAGGGTTCGTTCTTTCAGGATGATATCGTATATGAAATGTCCAGGGATGGCGTATTTGAAAATGGGCGGGCATGGAATAAAAAAACCGGGGAATCCATTCCGGTCAAGGATTGTTATGAAGGGTATCTGAAGTCAATGAGCATCATCAATACTTCGGAGTATATTCTGAAAAATGATGTACTGAGAAAGATCTATCTGGAAGAGCAGGATGCTGTGAGCGCATTTTCAAAAGGCACTGTCATGGAGTATCCCGATGAAATTGTTGTTGCAGGCGCTCCGGATAAAACCCTGATGGGAACCAATTCTCTGGAGGCCTTGAACGCATCCTATGACGCCGGTTATCGCAACCTGAAGATTGAGGTTTGCTGGACAGAAGATAAAGAAGCTGTGATGCTCAGTTCATGGAAAGAGCTTAGTAAATATTTTACTACCGGGGAAGATTCGGAAATTCCCCTGGAAGCATTTCAAAACCTGAACATGAGAAATGAATTGACCTCCATGGACTATCTGGATCTGATTGCCTGGCTGAAAGAGCGTCCCGATGCCGTCGTGGTCGCACAGGCTGAGCGGAGCTCTGATTGGTTCATGAAATCCATGAGCAGCTATGCGGGCAGCATTATGGATCAGTTCATCTCCGAAGTTCCCGGCATGGTGGAATACACCGGACTGTATCATTCCATTCTGAACATAGACATCGGAGGGAACACGGTGGAGCAGGTACTGGAGTTCATCAAACTAAATAATGTACCGGCTATTGTAATGTCAAAGGAATCGGCAGAAGGCACGTACAAATCTGTGAAAAAGTCTGGGAGTACCATTTACATACGGGATGATGAGACGGGTATTATCAAAAAATCATATTAGGGAAGCACTGATTAATTCTGTGTGCGCACTCCATTAAATCAGCGTTTCCTTAGAAAATCATCCAGCTGATAAGGCCACCCACGGAAAATGCGATGAGAAAGCTACCGGCCCATATGAGAACCGCTGCCAGTGGTCTGCCTTGCTTGAACAGGATCATCTGTGATGCGAAGCATGGAACGAAAAGTGTGAGGACGATGAGGGTTACCAGAATCTCTTTCTGGGTGAAGCTTCCGTTTTGTACCATGGAATAGAAGCCTGCTGCGCCCAGATCCCGCTTGATAATGCTCATGACAAACAGGTTGGCGGCGTTTTCCGGTACGTTCAGAAAATCCACGGTCAGCGGGGCAAACCATTGCCGGAGCACCATAAAACCGTTATAAAAATCCAGAATGCATATAACGGTTCCTCCGATTAAAAAGGTAGGAACCGCTTCTTTTAAAAATTCAACTGTCTCTGAGGCAGTTGTTTTTATATTCTTTCTGAGATCAGGGAACCGCAGTGGCGGTGTTGGAAGTACCGAGGGCAGAAGAGTGCCCGGAAGAAACAGATTCATTAGAGTACCTAAAAGGATAAAAATCACTGTAATGATCAAGAGATAAAATAGGAAATACTTTAGACCCAGCATGAAGGCGAACGAAAAAATAATGGCAACTTGAGCGGAGCAGGGCACGGATATGCAAAGAAGCACCGACGCGATCAGGCGTTCTCTTTTTGTCCCAAGGATCGAGGTGGAAACCAGTGCTACCGTGACGCAGCCGAAACCGAGTAAGATCGGGATAATGGCATTACCGTTGAGCCCAATGAGATGAAACGGGCGGTCCAAGAGTTTTGCAATCCGTGGTAGAAGGTTGGAATCATCCAGTAAATGGCGAAATAGATAAAAACCGGCCACCAGCGGCAGCAGGAGACCAAATAGATAAGCCGGGGTCATGGTCAGCATTCCGTACGGACCAATGAGCAGACTTCCCCAAAAGCTGTCCTCGCTGCAAAACGGGGTAATGATCCCTTTGATGATTGCAATATAATATGTTCCGATGTTCATGAAACTCTCCGGCTCCTTGCGCCCGACTGATTGTTCGCAAGGAATTTTTAATTTCCTATAGGATTGAAAAGGAATTTAATGTTATAATAAATGCGCATATGTAACAAAATCTCAGGATTTTGTACGGATGCGTTTATTGTATCTATTTCACGTTCCAGATAAATATATGTGAAGCGCAGGATAGAAAGAACTTATGGATGGCCGGAATCAGTGCTTCCCAAGTTCAGAATAAGTTCAGAATAATTCAAGAAAGTCAAGACCAATTCAAATATAAGGGAAGCACCTGGAATGAATTTGTGTTTCCACAAGAAGAAAGAGGGACATAATAATGCAGGGAACAGATATTTTATTGATCATAATAGGGCTGGCGATATTGGCGTTGGCTTGTGTGTGCCTTGCGGTGCTGCTGAGCATACGCAGAAAAGTAAGCGAGGATCAGAGTCTGAAAAGCATTCAGTACATACAGAGCAGCTTCACCAGCCTGGGGGATCTTTTAACCGGGTCGCAGCGTCAATCCTCAGAAATTCAGGACAAGCGTCTGCAGGAACTGAATCTTCAGCTGACACAGAAAAATGATATGCTTCAGAAAACGGTCAATGACGCGCTGGGGCAGATTGAGGTCAGATTGAAGAACAATGCCATGGAAAACGAGCAAAAGCTGGAACAGATCCGTGCAACCATGGAAAAGCGCATCAGCGCCATGCAGGAAGAAAACAGCAAAAAGCTTGAGGAAATGAGAGCCACGGTTGACGAAAAGCTGCAGAAAACCCTTGAGGACCGAATCAGCAAATCCTTTCAGCTGGTCAGTGAGCGGCTGGAGCAGGTCTACAAAGGACTGGGCGAAATGCAGAACCTTGCGTCGGGAGTCGGTGATCTGAAGAAAGTGCTTTCCAATGTGAAGACCCGTGGTATTTTAGGTGAAATTCAGCTGGGTGCCATTTTGGAGCAGATGCTTTCCAC
>JAQSXD010000321.1 GCA_029266295.1 Bacillota bacterium
TAGGAGCCGATCCCAATCGTTCACATTTTTTCATCGTAACCAACTGGATCAATTCGGCAAGAGTCGGAATACTCGAATCGATTACAATCATGCCGGGATTCAGGATCCAGCAAATATTGTAAAGGAATTCTCCTGCAAGACATAAGATGAGATCAATCTTCTTTTTTTCTGCTTCCTCCATGGCCGGATACTGCTTCAAAATCTGCTCCAGATCATCTTGTCCGGAAGCGCCTAGCTGGCTGCAAAGACCGGAGATGGAAAGGATGCTTTCATAAGTACATTCTTCCCCCTCAAACAAAGTAATGCCTTGTCCTATTTCTCCCGCTGCGTAGGAGTCTCCCTGTATCAGTTCTCCTTTTCGAACATAGGCACTGCCCAGTCCGTCACCCAGGTAGAAGTAATACAGGCTGTCAGTGTGAGCAAGCCGGTATTCAATCCCTGCAGAGGCGCATACATCGTGAAGGATGATCATATTTTCAATGCAAAAGGATTCTCGCAGCAACTTCTTCAATCGAATGTTCTCAAGCCCCGGAATCAGATCACAATTGACGGCATCCTCCTGCTCGTAGTATACACTGGGTACAGATACACACACCCCCAGCAAAGGCATACCCATCTGCCCGGCAATCTGACCGACTTGAGCCAGACACTCTCCCAAAGCAGTTTTGAAATCAGATTCGCGTTCTACCCGAACCAGTCCTTCTGATAGCCTCCTGGAATGGATATCATAGATAAAGTACCCAATCTGGCTTATTTTGCACAGATTGATACAACAAAAGCAACCCAATCCCTGCGGGAAGGTTAATTCCTTCGGTTTCCGTCCAATACTGCTTTCGGCTGTAGTTTCTGTGAGAACTCCTGCAGCCAGCAGCTTATCCACTATTTTGTTCACCGTTATAACGCTAACCTTGGTGAAAACTGTGAGCTCGCTGCGCTGAAGCCGTTGCTGGTTAACCAAGGCTTTGAGGATATTATAGCTGTTATTGTTTCTGATTGATCTGCTTGTCAAGTTATCTTTTATCATGGGTAAATTTGAAACCCTCATTCTTTTTTAAACATAATTAATTAATACAATTAAATAATACGTTCCGTCGCCCTAATTGTCAAGAAGCAATCCATTTTCTATGACTTTACAGTGCCGAAGATTAATGATTATATCCATAACAAAATCGCCCTGCGAGCTGACAAGCGCAGGGCGATCTTGTATTTAGAGTCTGTCATCTGCTATGCAGAAAACATATTTGGAAAGGACAGTTTGAATTGAGGAGAAATGTCCGTTTTCCCTTGGAAAATTATTGAGATCTACTTTAATTGATCCAGTCGTTTACAGCCAGAGAACTGCCGCGATTGCGCTCTGTAGCAGATAAGATCAGCTGTTGGTTCTGCGTGACAAATACACCCGCTCCGTATCGGAAATGTACACCAAACGTACCGACACCACCTCCGGTGCTGACCATATGAATCTGTTCGAGTTCTTGACCGATGGTCCAGTTTTGCGTATTGATTTGATACAGATATGCATAATCTGCAAAGGAAGCTCCTGAATTCTGAGACCAAAGACCGATCAAGTAAACATCATTGGATCCTTCTTCCGTAACCAAGCCAAATCCCTGAAAATCTTTCGTAAAGCCAAAGCTTCCCACTTCAGAAAATGACGCGTTTTCAAGTCCTCCGGAAACTGGAGCGCGATAAACATGATAAACGCTGTTGCTTTCATCCAGGTGAGCAACAATCATAAGATAGTACTCTATCCCTGCCGCTTCGTAGGTGGTAATACCCACAGCACCAGCCTTATGGTTCACGGCCAGATCGAAGGATTCCACTCGGCGCAGTTCCTGTACCGGCAGCGAGCGTAGATCATAAAGCGAGATATGGGCTTGCGTATCTTGCTCTGTGGGTACCAGAAGATAGTCTCCGATGCTCTGGATTCCTCCCGGATGGTTCCAATCGCTCAGATAAGTCTTAAATCCGTACTGATCACTGCCATTTTTCGGGCCGTCAACGATGTGCGCATAAGAAGCCGATGAGACGCTGTGAGTCAGGAGAGCATAGCGATTGCCTTCCGCATGATCATACTGTGTATATCCCTGAACATGACAGGAAACCGAGTCATAGTTACCCGTAAAGCCCTGTATGTTTGTCAGGCTGCCATTAATAGGAAGCTCACGGAATGCCGACCGGACATCAGGTATGGACACCGCACGATCTGAAGCGACACCTGGAACATACAGCGCTTCCAGTGATACTGTGCTTACGTCATTTCCTCCCCGTAAAAACGAGGCGTAAACCGTACGTCCGCTGGTATCGGTACCAAACACGAGCACACGTTCAGGGCCGTCACTATCACGGGTGTGCTGGCCTTTTTTCTGTCCAAACCACCAATTATTGCTCAGACCTGATTTCCCCTGTGCAAAGGCTGCATCAGGAAAAGTAACAGTAATCCCCTGGGAATAGCCCGGAGCGGTAATCGCTAGTCGCAGGTCTCCAATAAATGCAAAGTTAAGATCTCCGGCGGTGTGATCAAAGGTTGTACGGTCTCCGTTCACGCTGTTGTCATTGTAGCCTGAAAGCCGTGCATTCAACCAGGAACCCACCGTCCCCGATCCGCTGCGTCCGACTTCAAAGGAGAACTTCCCATTGGACAAGGTGTGAACCTTTCCGACATAGTTTTTTCCGTTGGGATCTTGCCCCGGGGTGATGCTGAATTCCTTTACAGTGAAGGTTCCGTTTGTAATTTGGATCCCGCTTGAGCCAGTAACCGTCACTTCATTATTGTGATAGGACATAGCAGCACGAACCTCTGCCGCTGGTTCCACTTCTTCTTCCGGCGAAGCGGCTGCCGCCATGCCTCCCATGCTTAAAAATAACCCTGCTGCGAGTAAAATGCTTAAAAAACGATTGATATGGTTTTTCATTGCGTCCTTCCTCCTATTTTTACTGCGCTTTTGCCAGCGCCTTCTTCTTAGCCCGGTAATTTCTCCAGGCAAACAACAGAACAGAGCCTAATGCAATGAGCAAAAATCCAAGACTGATGGGGCGGGTGATGAAAATACTGAGACTGCCATCGGACAGAATCAACGCACGCCTGAAATTCATTTCAGCGAGTGGTCCAAGTACGATTCCCAGAAGAATCGGCACCAGCTGGAAGTCCATTCTCCTAAGGAAATATGCCAAAATACCAACCACGATAATGATATAGACATCATACAGACTGTTGCTGGTGGAATAAGCACCGGCAATACAGAAGGTCAGCACGATACATGCCAGAATCTCGTAAGGGATCCGTGTAATGTGTGCATAGAATTTCGTGAATACACTTCCGATGAGATACATGAAAATATTGACCACGAACAGTCCAATCATGATGGCATACAAGATATTGCCTTGTTCCCGAAACAGCATTGGTCCAGGTACCATGCCATGAATCATGAATGCGCCCATAAGAATCGCTGTCGCACCGTCACCCGGCACACCAAGAGTCAACATAGGGATCATAGTTGAGCCGCAGGCGCCATTGTTTGCCGATTCAGAAGCCGCAACCCCTTCAATCTCACCTTCGCCGAAGGTCTCCGGATGTTTTGAGGTTGTTTTGACCTGATTATATGCGATGAACGCCGCTAATCCGCCTCCGGTGCCTGGTGTTGCACCAATGATTACGCCTGTGAGCGACCCGATGCCGATGGGTTTTCGGCAGCGCTTATATTCCTCACGAGTAATCTTGCTTTTTGTAATACTGGATGCATCAACAATTTTTCTATCAGTACGCGGATTATACTGGGATTTCATCATAATCTCAGAGATTGCAAATAATCCGATCAGTGCAATAATAAGATTGATGCCGCTCATAAGGTTGATCTTGCCGAAAACAAAACGTGTTGTTCCGCTGATATTGTCCATTCCAATGGTCGAGATAAAGATTCCGATACAGGCACCGATCAAGCCCTTAAAAATGCTTTTGTTGGATACGCTTGCAATGACGGAAAGTCCAAAAACCGCAAGGGCCAGGTACTCTGCCGGACCAAAAAGCAGCGTTATTTTCGCAATCTGCGGCGCAAGGAACAGCAGAGAAGCCGCGCTGATCAAACCACCGATGGTGGATGCAAACAGTGCCATAGAGAGTGCCTTGTATGCCTCTCCTTTCCTAGCCATAGGATAGCCATCAAAAAGCGTTGCCGCATTTGCTGACGTCCCCGGCGTATTAATCAGAATTGCGGTAATTGAACCGCCGTATGTTCCCCCGCAATAGATTGCAAGCAGCATCAGAATCGCCATTGTCGGGTCCATCCCATAGGTTAGCGGGATGCAGAGAATAATTCCCAAATCGGATGTGAGCCCGGGAATTGCACCAACGACAATGCCAAGGGCCAGCCCGATAGGGATAATCAAAAAGTTCTGCCACTGCAAAAGTGTCTCCAGACCGGCAAAAAATAAGTCCATTTTCCTCCCCTTTCTTGTTTACGGCAGCGAAACCCTAAGCAACATCTTGAATATGAAATACACGACTACTACCATAGCAAGCGGAATTGCATAATAATACCACCTGCGGGCACCGTAAAAAACTAAAATTGCGATGGTCAGCAGCACAGTGGAAATCAGAAAACCCATCCATGTAAGCGCCACGAGATAAGCCAAAAAGATCACAGCATATAGGATGCTTTTGAGTTCCTTCCGAAAGTTTTCTGAAATCAGCGCTGCTTTTGTTATGATAATTTCACTCTTTGGCATTGTGAAAATGCCCTGCAATAGCAAGCAGAAAGAGAATATGCCCATTCCTCCGATTACTATTTTGGGCACTGTCTGCGCATTGATAGCTGAGGTTTCCATTGTATTGATCTGACTTGGGATCAGCAGCCACAGCACAACTGCTGCGACCAAGAACACTGACCCCGAAATAATTTCCGAATTGTATTTCAGTTTCATGCGATCACCTCGGTTTCACGGGTGCGGCAGAGAGACCCTTTCGGAAA
>JAQSXD010000322.1 GCA_029266295.1 Bacillota bacterium
AAAAGGCCCGTGATTTGCTACAAGGATGCCAGGCATTGCTTTATAGTCTCGGTCTTCCATTGTTCGAAGGATTACCTTGCCCGTATTGGTTTCATAATCCCCGCCAATTTCCTCAGGAGTCAGTTCCGGCGTACATGGGATTTCATGATAAAAATAGTCTGAATGTGTTGTACCAAAGCACTCGATGGGTCTTTTCGCCTGTGCCCATGCTGTTCCATAGGTGGAATGGGTATGTACGATCCCCCCGATTTCAGGAAAGCCCTTATAGAGCTCCAGATGGGTCGGTGTATCGGAAGAAGGATTGTAATTGCCCTCGATAACATTTCCCGATAGATCGAGTACTACCATCATAGTGGGCACCAGATGATCATAGGAAACGCCGCTGGGTTTAATCACTACGAGACCTTCCTCCCGCAGGATTCCACTCACATTCCCCCAGGTATAAATCACCAGTTTTTTCTCCACCAATTCCAGATTGGCTTCGCATACCTCTTCTTTTAATCGGCCAAGTTTAATTTCATCGTATCGTGCTGCCATGATCAATCACCTCTTTTTCGTTCATCGGCACATTCTAGCGGCTACTTTTTCTGCCACATCTTCCAGGCATCCAAGATATTCTGCCGCATCCAAAATGGTATATTTATTTCTGACTTCCTTGGCATAAAGGATTGCCTCTTTTAAATCCTCCTCGGTCAGACCCAGTTCTTCAGGCTTTGATGGTGCCCCCATACTCTTAAGAACGCTGATGATTCTCTGTGCATCAGGAATCTTTGGAGTCAGCTCCTCTTTAATCTGGGGCATTGCTTCTTTCACTTTCTGCGCGTGAACAAGCCAAGCTTCTTTTTCGAATATTTTATTTTCATTTTCCTTGAAAATCTGTGGTGCACTATCTTTGAATACCTCCAGTATCCGCTTCACATACGCATCTCTTTTAACAGAACTTTCATATACTGCATTGATGTCTGTATTCCCGTAGTCTCTGGATAAAATTTCATGATAGACTTCAAGCATGACAAGCGTCATTACAGCCACTTCAATTCCATGGAGATGAACCGGATGATTTTTCATCATCGCCTTCATTCCGATGAAATGAGCCAAATGATGCTCTGCACCTGCAGCCGGCCGCGACTTTCCTACCCAGTGCATTGCAATTCCTGAGATCATAAGTCCCTCTGCCAAGTCCTTGATGGCGGTTTCATCTCGCTCAGATATTTTGATTGCATTATTTGCGGTTTTCTCTACGATTTGATCCACCACATCAACGGTATTCTGGCAGTAGCTTTCTCCGTTGATTAAATTGGAAATTCTCCAGTCAAACGCTGCTGTTTTTTTGCAAATCAGATCACCAAACCCCGCAGCTACAAGCTTTGGAGGAGCATTTTTCAGAATGCTCGTATCTGCATAAATTGCGGTAGGATGGGTTGCATTCAAGGTCTTCTTAATCCCATTTAATACCAAAAGAGAGACTTCTGCAGAATATCCGTCCATGGACGCTGCAGTAGGGATGGAAATATACGGGATACGGCATCTGGAACTTACGAATCTAGCAAGATCGTTAACTGCTCCCGAGCCCACCGCAATCATAAAATCAATGGTATCATCCAAATCAGTCATGATTTTTACGATAGAGGTTTCATTGGGGAGCACCTGAGGTGAGTCAAACAGGCAGAGGGAATAAAGAATCCCTCCTTGATCCAGTGCTGCTTTGATCTTATCTCCGATCAACTCATTGAGGAGGCTGTCTATTATAATTAGACCCTTGTTGTAGGTTTCTCCCAGATTTTCTTTCACCGTTCCAAGTTTCTCCAAGGCTCCCTTCGTTATGGATATATCCTTGATGGGCTGGCTATGTACCTGGCCGCAGGAGCATTTAAAGCTATGGGCCTTCCAAATAGTTTCAGGTAGTATCATATCGATTCACTTTCCTGGCTGAAATAAGAGATAAATCTCACTCAATTTCAGCCAATAGACAAAAATCACGTTTTGTATTTTGATAAAGACTCAGATAGATTTCATATAACTCGTTGTATCGCTCACTCCAATTGGTGTCCGGTTCTATGATCTTCTTAATCTTTGCTGCTTCCTTTGCAAATTTGCCGGGATTTTGATAGATTCCAAGGCCAGTTCCGCATATAATCGCATCTCCAAAGGGTGCTCCTGTAGAAATGTCCGGAACGACAATGGGTATATTCAGTACCGACGCCTTGATCTTTAGCCAGATATCACTTTTGCTGCCTCCGCCTACGGACCGCAGTTCTCTAATGGGCGCGCCGATTTTTTTCGCTTCGTCAATATTATGCCTGAGTCCGTATGCAGAACCTTCCAGAATCGCCCGGATCATATCTTCTTTGCCGGTATTCAGACTCAATCCGAAAAAGGCTCCTCTGGCGTAACTGTCCCAGATGGGCGAACGCTCTCCCGCCATGTAAGGAAGAAAGATCAGTTTATTTGAACCGGGCTTTGCCTTGGACGCAAGCCGATTCATCGCATCGAAGGAACTTTCTCCCTCCTTTGCCTCACAGCCCTCCTTATGATACAGATTGTCTCTGTACCACTTCAGACAGGCCCCCGTTGTACTGTTTGCTCCGCAAAGCATCAGAATGTCTTTGAGACCATGATACATTTCAAACAGGAGACCCGGATCTCTCCACTGATCCGTACAGATATTCAGTACCGTTGAGGTTCCTGTCATTTCGACTGCATCTCCAACGTCAACCGCTCCGGCTTCCAAGGTGGCCGCACTGCCGTCTACCGTTCCGCAGACCACAGCGGTAGAAGTGCTGAGTCCAGTTTGTTTTGCAGCGCTCTCGCAGACGGTTCCGATGATGTGATCGTTCTGAAATACCTGCGGAAACAGTTCCGTATCATATCCAATCAACTCAGCCAGTTCTTCAGACCATTGATTGCGTCGTACATCATAAACGCCCATCAGGCTTGCATGAGCAATATCCGTTGTAACGGCTCCGGTCAGTTTGTAATTGATATATCCGTTGATTTGCAGGATCTTGTAAGTTTTTTTATAAAGCTCCGGTTCATTTCTTTTGAACCACAGTATTTTTGAAGACAAATAATATGGGTCAATACGGTTTCCCGTGATACTTTTTACTTTTACGCTTCCAATTTCTCTTTCTAAAAAATCAGTTTCAGGCTGTGACCGTCTGTCCATCCAGATTAAACCGTTTCTCAGAACATTGCCTTCCTTATCAATGGGAATCAATGTAGGTGCCTGGGAGCTTACGCCAATTCCAGCAATTTGTCTTTTCTCTACTCCGCTGTCCCTGACAACACACGAAATGGTTTCTACCGCAGCTTGCCACCAGTCTTCGGGATTCTGTTCTGCCCAACCCGATTTGACGAGGTACAAAGGGTATTCCTTACCGCACTCCGCGATTTTTGTACCGTCTTCGGCAAACAGAACTGACTTAACATTCGTGGTGCCGATATCCATTCCAATTAAATATTTTGTCATAATACTCGCTCCGTTAGCTGATGCGCAACATCACAGTTATAAATACTTACATATTTTCAACAATATGGGACTCGAAAGGTTGAAGTGATCCCATTTTGCTCCTGACTTCAGGTTTCTTAACGTTTCAGGGAATCAGCCGATCAGTTCTTTCATTGTCTTACCAAAAGAATCAAGCATTAGGAAACAAGAGGTAGCCCCTGCATCCAGTACTCCCCTGGAACGCTCACCTAATCTGCTTGCTCTTCCAACCTTTGCTACTAAATCAATGGTTGATTCTTTCCCTTTTTCTGCAGCGGCAATCATATGATCAATTGCTGCGGAAAAGCCTTCTCCCATGTTTTCATTGAACGCTTCCAGGGCAGGGATAAAGGTATCCAGCAGAGTCTTGTCACCAACCTTTGCTTCGCCCAGAGTCTGTATTCCTTTTGCTGCATTTCCGAGCATATCTGAAAATACTTGACTGTCGATTTCTTCCTTGTCCGCTGTGACTTTGGACATTTCAAAGAACATGGTGCCGTAAAGAGGTCCCATAGAGCCGCCGATTTCCATCATTAAAACCATGGCAAGCTGTTTGAGACTTTCGGTCAAATTCAGATCCTTACCGCTGATTCTTTCTCCACAGATGGTAAAGCCCTTATTCATATTGATTCCATGATCACCATCGCCGATTTCACCGTCGATTTTGCTCAGATAATCTTTGTTTTCCTGTATTGTTTTAATGAGATTTTCGACGATGATTTTACCGTCGCTGTTCTTAAAACTGCTCATCATTATTTCTCCTTAAACAGATTGTTTCTTTGAAGCCAGTGCTCCTCATAATCATATCTTAGATTTTGAAATAACTGGAACATCCCCTGATATTTTTCGTGACGCTCCTGATTGGCCGCAAACTCTTTGTCGATGGACTGTTCCTTGGTTGCAAATTCCTTTTCATGACCGAGCGCAACTTTTACCACAGATACAATTCCCTTGATACCAGCCTCTTTTCCCTGCCCTCTTATTATGGTTTTCCCAAGGCTGTCCGCTGCCATTTGACAGAAGGAATCGTTTTTGGACGCGCCGCCGGAAATATAAACGCTGTCATTGGTCTTGGGTAGAGATGCAAAGCAGTCACAGAGTGACATGGCAATGCCTTCAAATGCAGCTCTCATTAATTCTTCTTTTCCATGGGTGGATTTCAAGCCGAAGAAGCTTCCTGCGGCAAAGGGATTGCGGAATGGTGCTCTTTCACCCTGTAGATAGGGATGATAGATTACGCCACGGCTGCCGATGGGTACCTGATTGATGATCTGCTCAATTTCATCGTAATTCTGGCCGGGGTAGAGAAGCTTTTTTACCCAGTCGATGGCGGCAGCTCCGCTTAATGTTGGCATGATACATACAAATTGATTCTTTGGTATATGAGAAAGGATGAGACCCTTATTGAAATCGATGTCTGATTCCTCAATGATGGTCTGATTGGCCAGCGTTGTACCTGCTATGATGCAAGTATC
>JAQSXD010000323.1 GCA_029266295.1 Bacillota bacterium
GTTTTTAGACATCACTGATTCTGCAGTCATGGGGCCATAGCATTGATTATACTCGGCAACTGCAGCTTCCAGAAGTTCTCTGTGATGGTGATAATAGTTTAACGCCGCCTGATCCATCGGGTGGGTATCAAGATAGAGGACGGTATCGTGGACTACAAATTCAAGAATTTGTATTTTTTGAAGCAATTCACGTCTTGCATCCATATTAGCAACCTCCCCCTCCTCCTAAAAACGGCAGATCAAGTTCCGGAAAAATGGTTCCGCGATGCCAGCCCTCTGCCGGTTCATATGTGCTGGTCCAGCGTTGCATCGGCACATAAGCCATTGCCAGCGGGCACATATCGACAGCATCACAGGCCGACTGGTTGTCATAGCAATTATTGATGGGAACTGGCATGCCTACATAAGGCTCGTTGGTGTTGCGCCTGCCTTGTATTTTTACATTACTCAAGGTAAAGCTCCTTTCATTATTATATTTGATATTATTTTATGACAGTCCCAAAATTGGGTGCACATGTTCCGGTAAAAACCTTGAAAATAAGGGGGTATGATGCAGGAAAAACAAAAGCGCCTGCATTGCTGCAGGCGCGAAAAAAACTTGAGGTGTTTATAAAGTTATTATTCAATTGTATTTTGAAAAGATCTAATGAAGCTAAAGAGGATTAGCGGTCATTTCTCTATATATTATGTAGGCTGATTAAAAAGTGTGATATGACCTCAAAAATTATTTTGAGAAAAAATTCATGGCAGCGAGATAGCCCTGCTGATATAAAAATTGATAGTTCGCATCCCCCACACTTATATCAAAGTCAATTGGCGAGATCCCTCCCGTGTCAATCTGAATTGAACGGCTGATGTCCTGAGGACTGTGATCAAAGAGGTTCTGCTGGATTCTTAGCTGAGAAAGATAAAGATTCTTGATATAATCGAGCAAATTGCTGATCTCATAATATTCTGTTTTGCTGTGGAATCTTGCTCCAAGGGTTACATTGCCGAGATCCTGATTGGGCAGTGCTTGAAAGGAAGCGGAATCGAACAGATTAATCGGGTAGTTCCACATGACGCCTCCATCACAGAAGACGTTGAACTTGTCAGCATCACTCGTCGCTCCGCAGCCGGTTTTAACCGCTTCAAAAAATAGAGGAATGGACATCGATATCCTGACAGCCTCTGCTACTTCCATGTTTGGTGTTGTCTCATAAGAGAAAATACAGGAGGAGCGATAGGACAGGTTCGTTCCGATCACATAAAGATCGAAGAAAGGTCTTTGATCCTTATGGAGTGTTGGATCGCGGAAATCAGCAAACGTGTAGGGCGGAGGTTTTTTGTCACAAATAAACTGAGAATTGATCTGGTTCTGGATCCATTGGTAGAAATACTGGCTTGAAAACCACCCGTATTGATTCATCAGCCGGTAAACACTTTCGTAGTCCCCAAACATCTTCTCCAGTTCATTATTAATGGGTTCCGGCAGTTTCATCAGATCGGGAAATGTACTTTTTTCAGGAACCTGCCTAAAATCGAGAGAGTCTGCCATCTTCTTGAGTTCTTCGAAAGGAAGATTCATGCTGGTGAGACAGGCAGTTATTGCACCGGCAGAAGTACCTGCCGTTCGTCTTAGATCAAGAAGCAGACCGTTATCCTCCAGATACTGCAGTACCCCAAGATATGCGATTCCCAGAACGCCTCCCCCTTCAAACACCAGATTCGACGGCTTGTTAAACATTGCGTCACCTCCATGGATTGCGGCTTTTAAAGCCTGCTCGTCTTAAGAAATGCTGATTAATTCCGTGCACACTGCACACTCCATTCAATCAGCTTTCCATAATATATTAAAGTGACTCTTGCGATATGCGGAATTGACTCAGAAGAAAGGATTCAGAAGCAAGGGCTCAAAAGGCGCAGGATACAAAAGGAAGCTGTGGAAGGATGTGACCAACTATGATACAATTATTAAAATCATGTTATCAGTAACTGAAATTAAAGAAGTGAGTAAGGGGGAAGCACCATGAAAAGTATAAAGCCCGGAAGGGGACCGTCAATGATGAATGCCATCGGATCTGCCGCAGCTGCAATCTTTGGTGTCATATGGACGCTCTCTGCCATATCTATGGGTGCACCAATTTTCTTTGCATTGTTTGGTGTTGTTTTTGTTCTGATGGGCATCGGCCAGGCAATTTATAACTATAAAAATGCCACAGGAGAGAATCGGTTTTCCGAATATGATATTACCAGCAGTTCAGAAGAGTCCGATCCACTAAACGACTACTTTGGGCGCAGCAGGCAGGACAGCAGCCATATCTCCCAAAGCAATGAGACTCCGGCAGATGGGGAAGGCAAGCGGTTTTGTCCCTATTGCGGATCTGAGGTCGAACCACAGTATCTTTACTGTTCAAAATGCGGAAAGAAGCTCCCGTAAAATAGATTCAATATGTTTAGAATGAGCCTCCTTTAACCATACTACTAAGGAAATAATGGTAAAGGAGGAATTTTAATGTCCGAACAAATCAGACAGGAGCAAGCAGCTTTTACGGATGCAAACAGAAAAATAGATTTTTTAACGTCAGAGGCAGCATATCAGCTGGCTGATATTACAAAGACGGTTCCGCAGCTTGAATCTGTTACCCCAAGGTGGCTGTCCAGAATGCTGGAATGGAAGCCTCTGGACAATGGCATCTTTCGTCTGAACAAGGTGAAAGAAGGAGATTCACCTCTGGATATGCTGAACCAGGAGGTGGGATATCAGTTTATTCCGGAGGGTTTTGTGGATTATGAGGCAAACCCAAGAGAATATGTCCTGAACTCCATTTCCGCTATTGTGAAAATTAGCACCCAGGTATCTGATATCTACAGCAAGCCCTACGATCAGAGCGAGGAGCAGCTTCGTCTTTCCGTTGAATGCCTTCGGGAGCGGCAGGAATATGAAATCATTAACAGCAGTGATTACGGGCTTTTGAAAAATGCAGCGGAATCCCAGAGAATCCAGCCAAGAAGCGGTTATCCAACCCCGGATGATCTGGATGAGCTGATTACCAAGGTTTGGAAGGAGCCCTCTTTTTTCCTGGCCCATCCAAAAGCCATTGCGGCATTCGGAAGAGAGTGTACAAGGAGGGGCGTGCCGCCTGCAACAGTAACCCTCCAAGGGGCGCCGTTTATCGCTTGGAGGGGAATTCCGTTAATCCCATCCAATAAACTGCTCGTTGACGGTAAGCTTGACACCGCCGATAAAAGCGGAAAAACCAACATCCTCTTGATTCGAACAGGGGAAGAAAAGCAGGGTGTCATCGGCCTTTATCAGGCAGGGCTTCCGGGAGAGCAGTCCAAAGGGTTGTCTGTACGTTTCATGGGCATTGACAATCAGGGCATCGGGTCCTATCTGCTGCTGCTTTACAGCTCCGCTTGTATCCTTTCCAAAGATGCTGTGGGCGTTCTTGAAAACGTAGAGATCGGAAACTACTATGATTATAAATAATTGGCAGGGCTGGGGAGTGGGTGCGATTCCGTTTCTTCGTGATCTCAGCCTCGGTAAGGATTATAATGGAGAATTTCCGGTTCACCTAATACGAAGAGATTTTCCAATCTTGTCCGAGCGCATAAACGGAAAGCAGCTCGTTTGGCTTGACAATGCGGCTACAACCCAAAAGCCTCAGTGCGTCATTGACCGCCTTGCGGATTTCTACCGGTATGAAAATTCTAATGTGCACCGGGGAGCCCATACACTTGCGGCACGGGCAACGGATGCTTATGAAGATGCCAGAAAAGCCGCTGCCCGCTTCCTTCATGCAAAAGATCCAAAAGAGATCATCTTTGTGCGTGGCGCTACGGAGGCAATCAACCTTGTAGCCCGAACTTACGGAAGCAGGGAGGTCGGTTTGGGAGACGAGCTGATTGTTACCCACTTGGAACATCATGCCAATATTGTACCCTGGCAGCAGCTTTGCCAGGAACGGGGGGCCTTTCTCCGGGTGGTGCCGGTGGATGAAACAGGACAGGTGATTTTGGAAGAATACGAAAAGCTATTTTGCAGGAGAACAAAGCTTGTGTCGCTGCCTCACGTTTCCAATGCGCTCGGTACGGTGGTTCCTGTAAAAGAGATGATTCGTATCGCTCATGCCCATGGGATTCGGGTTCTGGTTGACGGCGCACAGGCAGTATCTCACCTTCCTGTGGATGTGCAGGAGCTGGATTGCGATTTTTATGCTTTCTCTGGGCATAAGATCTACGGTCCCACGGGAATTGGCATCCTGTACGGCAAAGGAGAAATTCTTCACGAACTTCCTCCCTATCAGGGCGGTGGAAATATGATCGCAGACGTTACCTTTGAAAAGACCAGATATCAGGAGGCTCCTGAGCGGTTTGAAGCAGGAACCGGCAGCATCGGAGACGCCGCTGCGCTGGGAGCCGCATTGGATTACGTAAGCACCATCGGCATGGAGCGGATTGCCCGATATGAACATGAATTGACGGAATATGCGATGAAGCGGCTTATGACGGTAAAGAACCTGATTCCCGTAGGAACGGCGGAAGCAAAAACCTCAATTTTGTCCTTTGTCATAAAAAACATCTCCAATGATCAGGTGGGAAAGGCCCTTAACGAAGAAGGCATCGCAGTGCGGACCGGTCATCACTGTGCCCAGCCAATCTTAAGAAGATTTGGACTGGAAAGTACCGTTCGGCCATCACTTTCGTTTTATAACACAAAGGAAGAAGTTGATCGACTGGTTTCTGTTTTGGTTGGAATTCCTCAGGTAATCACTGACCGAAGCATGTCTGGGAAAAGCATGTTTGGAAGCATGTTCTGAGCATGTCTATCGCATGTCCGGCCCAACCACTCATCAATTTTTTCTTGCATAATTATTTTTTTATGGTATACTAGAAAAGCATTGGATTTTGCATCAGACAAAACTATTGCTCTCTGCTCTTTCTTGAAAAGAGCCATTTAGT
>JAQSXD010000324.1 GCA_029266295.1 Bacillota bacterium
CGCTGACCATGTCCGTAGTGACAGCCTTATCAGAGGTAGAATTGTCGCTGCGGGTGACGGTGATCTTCAGGTTTGACACATCTAGTACGTCACCCACCTTGTAACCGGTCTTGTGGTCATGACTGCTGACTGCAATGCTCTTGGTGGTCAGCGCCACAAGGGTGATGTTTGTGCCGGACACCGCTGCGCCGTTGACCGTCACAGTAGCCGTTGAAGCGGCGTAGCTGCCGGATACGCCAGCCACGCGTGCAACATAGCTGCCGTTGAATACGCTGGGGATTGAATATACCCCGCCAGTGCTTGTGGTTGCGCTGCCCTTTGAAGTGACGAAGGCTGTATCCATGGAATCGTATAGATTCACTATTAGCCCGGAAACAATTGCGCTGGTTGTACCCGCGCTTACCGTGCCGGAGACAGTGTAGGCCGGGATCTTTTTAGTGGTTACACGGATAGTCACCGGATAGGCGGGCATGGCGAACGTGTAATCCGTTACCGGAACTATAGTGGCTTCTTCGCCGGTCTTGTAAACAGAGACCGTGTCCACCTGATAGCCGTTGTCTGCGTTTGGGGTAATAGTGATCCTCTCGCCCTCCACAGCCTTCGTCGTGCCAGAGGTGATTGCGCCTGTAGCATTTGCGCTTGCCTCAACAGTACCGTTTGTGACACCCATGAGGGTAACGGCGCTTTTCGTCAGCGACTGGTAGGTAAACACCGCCGAACCATCCTCTACTACAGTTGCGGAGCAGGTATCGCTACCATAGATGGCTGTAGCTGTACCGGTGGGCAGATAGACGTACCATTTGCCGTCAATAGCGTTTGCACCGATCAGATCATAGGCCGGGGTAATAACATTAAAGGCCTTGTTCTTGTTGCCGTCCGGCTCGGTGAAGGTAGCAAGGTAGACGTTCTGGCCGCTGCCGTTTTTGATGGTAGTGGCCCTTCCGTTTACGTTTATGTTGCCACCATTAATCGTTACGGCGCCGCCTGATTGATAAACTTCGTTACCCGAGCCAATACCGCACCCGCCTCCGCTTACCGCAGTGACATTACCGCCATTAATCGTGATACTGCTATTTTTTGCCTTATATCCTCCGCCAATTCCCGCACCATGATAGCTGTAGGCGTTTATATTGCCTCCATCGATCGTAATACTTCCGTTAACTTCAAATACATTCCCGCCGATGCCTGCTCCGTGCCCCCAGTCGTAGGTTTTTTTATGGCAGTAAGCGTCCAGAGACCCAGTGCTGTCTGCTGTAATGACGAGGCTGGCATCATGGCCTACATGGAGACCGGCGATAAGGTAATTAGCAGAATACAACTTGTTGTCACCCTCAAGGGTCAGGTTCACCGTTCCCCCTTGAATATTAAAGGGAGATAGCGCTTCGGGAACAGTGGTATCTTCTGCAGTTACAGCACCGATGGAACAGTGCGATAAAGTGATATCATGCGTTCCACTCAGTACGACCACCGTATTGGTTGAAGCAGAATCACTGGTACTGCTGTCGGTGATGGTAAACTCACCTGTATAGGTTGTCCAATTCGAATTGTCGGTTGAGTACTGTTGACTGCCACTATCTTCTCTGAAATACAGACTGCTATCAGCAATGCTTTTTTCAGGAGAGTCTTCCGTGGCAAGCAACATCATAAGCGGCGCTGCTTCTCCTACCGTAACAGTAATCTCCGGCAGGTCGGCGCTGACGGTGTAGCCCTCTATTTCCGGTGTAAAAACATAAACGCCCGCGGTGTCCTTTTCATACTCTGGCGTGGAAACCCATGTTACCGGAATAGAAACAGTCACTTCCTCACATTCAGAAACGGGCGTTTTATCTGATATCGGCTGTTTCACTTCGATAGCAGTGCTGCTGGTTGCGTCAATTGGATCAACCGGCATTGTACTCGAATCTACAGATGGCGTTTTGTCTGATACCGGCTGTTCGTTGTCTTCCACTTCCGTGTCAGTGCCTCTGGTTGCGTCAATTGGATCAGCCGGCATTGTGCTTGAATCTACGGCTGACGAAGGAGTAGCTTCTGTATCCTTCTCAATAACGAAATTATCGGCTGCCGTAACCGAGTTACCCGATTTTGTACTTGAGTTTACAGAAAGCAAAGATACGTCATCTGTATCGTCCCCCTCAGTCTGCACGATTGAAGAATCGGCATCCTGCACAGGTTCCTCCGTCACGTCGAACTCTACCTCTGCGGCAGCTCTTACCGTAGCCATAAGACTTTTCGGCAGCTCCAAATCCTTTAATTCTGTGCCAAGCGGCACAGCCATTGTTGTTGTGGAAAGTTCATCAAACCCTGTGATTTCGCCGCTTAATTCAGTGGATGTGACTCCCTCTGCCAGTACCGTAACCGGCGGCAGCGTAAGCAGCATACACGCCGTCAGTAGCATGCTAAGTACTTTTTTCATTGATTTTTCCTCCTATTTTTCTGCTGTTTTGTTTTAAATTACAGCGTCATAAAACATAAATCCCATATGCTGCTTTTTGCGGTGACTTCCGGACACCTCTGCTTTTACAGGAATACTCTACACGAAAAAATGCCCCAGCAACCATTTGTGGGGCAGATGTGTCTTTTTTAGGGGTAATTGTCATATTCTGGCGAAAAAAGCCTGACAGCAAAAATACTGTCAGGCTTTTTTTAGACTATCCGTTTCGTTTTATCTCCGCTGCATTGAGAACGATCTGGGTATAGAATTTACCGTCCTTTACCGAAAACCCTACCATTCCGTCGTACTTTTCCGCGGTGTATACAATGCTTCTTGTGCCAGTACCGCCGCCCTTCTTTTGAGTCAGCGGCAGATCGTCCTCAAACACGATTTCGTCTTGACAGGAGTTTTCTATCTGTATGCGGAGCCGGTCATCAATATATTTCACTATAACCGTGATATGACGAGCAGCTATCTCCGGGAGCCGCAGGCAGCCTTCAATGGCATTTTCCAATGCATTGGCAAACACACCAGTTAAATCAATTGGGTCGATGCCAACAGTTTCCGGTATGGCTGCGCTGATTTCCACTTCTATATTTGCCTGTTTTGCCCGTATGAAATAGGCACTTAAAATGCTGTTCACTGTTGGGTTGCTGCAATAGACTGTCATCATGTGTTCGTCCAGACTTGCATCGTAACGCCGCATATAATTTTTCAGACCATCTATATCATTACTGACCAGCAAATTGGTAATCACCGCATTGTGATGACGCATATCATGGTGCTGTCTTGCTGCCTGTGCCACTGCCGCTTTCTGTCCTGCAAGCTCCGCTTCCCAGAGCTTATTTTGTTGTGCCATCAAAAGCCCACGTTTTTCCGATGCATACTTTTCTATAATTGCCGCTGCCTGAATGTAGAGCATATAGTAAACGGCGAAAAACAGCACATAAACAATGATGATCAGATAGCTGTTGTAGCGCTCCCGAAACCAGTACATCTCAGGGAAATAAAGCAAAAACACCTGCAAGATAAGAAAAATAAAGGGAACGATAATATTTACTCTCCACTCCCAATTCAGTTCAGAAACTAGTTTGCGAAAGCGGGGCCTGACGAACTTAAAGAACAGCGGCACAAGCATCCCATAGATTAACCCGCGAATCACCATATACTCCAATTGATATTCCAAACCAGCATAATGAATTGAAAGCGTATCGCTGACGCAGTTAATCAATAGAAATATATTGATATAGGTCAAATAATTAAATAAGGATACAAAAAAATGATCTCCGGAACAAATCAAAAACCAGGATATTGTGGAAAACAGAATGATAAGAATGCCAAACGATTGTGCCGCGTCTATGCCCAAGCCAAAAAATATCCAAATGTAGAAACATGCAAAAAAAAGCATCACAGCAACACCTGCTGTCATTTGCTTCCGACGAGGTTCTTTGAATTTGATGGTGGAAGCAGAAAGCAGTATAAAACATGCAGCTGCTTCTAAAAACGAGATAAATATGATAATGGGATAAAGCATGTTCAGTGCCTCCTCTCTTATAGAGAAACAATACACGAAAACCCGCCGAGTGACCGTTTTTGGGGCAAATGTATCCATTTTAGGGGCAATTGTCGTATTTAATCCGTATCACCCACCTGATAACTCAAAAATTCATCTTTCAGCTTCCCATAAACCCGACTGGGAATTGGGAGATGTTCGCCGGTATCAAACTGAATCACGTCTTTGGAAATATATCTGATGTACTTTAAATTCACATTAAAAGAAGCGCCGCACTTAACAAAGGACTTGTCCTGAGACAGCAGCGCAAAAAGCTCTAATGAGGTCATTCTGGTCAGCAGCGGCTCGCCCTTTGCCACATGGATGGTCTGGTAGTTATTCTTGCTGGTTTCCGTAAAAACCACCTCGTGGGTGGAAAGCTTCGTAATGCCTGCCGAAGTTTTGAGAGTAAATGTTTTGTTTTCATTCCCGGCAATCCGGTGCAGCACCTTATCCAACGCAGCAAATAAATCCTGGGAGGAATAAGGTTTTACCAGATATTGGGCGGCATCTACCTCGAACGCTGTGAGGGCATGTTGGCGAGATGTGGTTAAAAAGATGATTTCCGCATTATCACCAAGACTTCGCAGTTCCCGCGCTGCATCTGTACCCAGCATACCAGCCATATAAATATCCAGAAGCAGTACATCAAATCCGCCCTTTTCGGAAATGGCGGTCAGTAACTCCAAAGGAGCCGTAAAGGTACTTATTTTCAGTTCATACTGATTGTGCTCCCCGGCGTACTGCATAAGCAGCGTTTCAGCACGGACAAGTTCCTGTTGCTCATCGTCACAAATTGCAATCTGCAGCATAAAGTGCACCTCCTAGGTTTTCATCTATGAGACTGTTTGTTTTCATATAATAATGTATCAATCTTTTTTTGAAATTCTTCTAATTTCAAATGTGTATGGTAGTCATATATTGCATACCCCATACTAAAGTCGATTTTATAAGGC
>JAQSXD010000325.1 GCA_029266295.1 Bacillota bacterium
TTCCCATTTTTTATTCCTCCTTTTGGGTAGTAACAACTTGAAGCAGCGGAGATTGATTGATCACATATTCTCCACGGTCCACACGCGCATGGATCTCATCCCACATCCTGCGTGTATAATTCAGCAGATTTTCATAGTCCTTCTTTGACGCATCGCCGGAGTGCACCAGATCCTGTGCCCAGTAGTTCAAAAGTCTGGCTGCGTATACCTGATTTTCTGAAAATGTCCAGAGTGTATCCTGCGTGAACCCAAGCTTTTGTAAATAGCGGTTTTGCGGCTCCCCCATCTGATCAATATCTGCTAAAAGGGCATCATAATACGCTTGTGCTTGCTTCTGTTCCGTCTCATTGAGCGCACCCAGACTGTTTTGAATCGATAGTTCGCGAGCAATCTCTGCACCGGCATATTCATATACGATATCCTCCACCATCTGATTCCAAAACGCAGGATCATCATGAAGCTGTTCTAACGTAAACGAATATTTCTGGCAATACAGCGCCATTCGCGCACGAACCTCGCTCTCGGTGTATTCATTCTCATTTGTTTTGAGAATAACCGGATCAGGAATGGTTTGTTCAGCTGCTCCTGATTGCAGAAGGAACAGCGCAGTATAACTGGTAATGAGCGCTCCTGACACACCAAGAATCAACCATAACCTTCTTTTCATCTCAATTTCCACTTCCTAAATTCCCAAACTATAGCTTTCTCTGACCGTAAGTTTTATGGGTATTCACAGACTCTTCCGCCTGCTCTTCGGTCATGATCGAGATGACTCCATTATTTGACGCAGCCTTTGCCGCCAAGTATAATTTGGCAGCATCCTCCAGATAAATCGCTGCATACTCTGCGTCTTTCAACGTTGGCCCAACAGAAATTACACCATGATATTTCAGGATGACCGCACGTTTACCATTCAGATTCTCAACCGTCTGTATCCCCATATCCTCACTTGCCGCATTGGCATAATCAGCCACAGGTACCGCTCCCAGGCAAACGTTACACAGAGTCGTACAACAGGCCGGAAGCTCATCTCCAATCAGACCGACTGCTGTGGCATAAGGCTGGTGCGTATGAATCACTGCGTTCACATCCGGGCAGTGGTCAAATATGTATCGGATTGCAACGGTATCAACAGACGGTCTCAGCGTTCCCTCGATCATATCGCCTTCTTTGTTTAGAACGAGAATCTGATCCGTTGTCATTGTCTCATAGGGCATCCCTGAAGGAGTCACAATGATGTCGCCATTTTCCTTTCGCACGCTGACATTGCCGCCGGACAGCTGAATCAAACCGACTCGTTTGATTTCTTTTGCTACTTCAATAATTTGGATTTTGTCACTTTCATACATAGGTCAAATCTCCTAATAAACATCTAAAATAGAATCAGGAATTCTTCCTCTTGCGAGCCCGTTCCTGAAGCACATCTAAAATAACAGCCAGTAAAACGATCAAATAACGGATCAAATCCTGCCAGAATGCCTGAACAGAAAATAAGTTCATAGCATCCTGGATGAGAACGATAAACAACAATCCCAGCAACCCTCCGGCGATGGTACCCTTGCCTCCATTCATACTGACGCCGCCGATGACTGCAGCAGAAAGTGCAGTCATTTCTAGTCCGATCCCGGCACTGGTTGCAACACCGGAGTACTTACTCATATAAATAATCCCTGCAATGCCAGCCATCGTGCTGCAAGCCATGCAAGCCGCAATTTTGACCCGTTTCGTCTTGATCCCAGAGTATGCTGCAGCCTGTTCGTTACTTCCTGTATAATATACCTTTCTCATGTTCGCAGACTTGCGCGCATATAGTTCCGTAATGACTGCCAGGACAATAAAAACTAAAAATGTCATCGGCAGAAAACCACCAATATATCCTGAGCCAAGATAAGCAAGAGCAGGTATTTCTTTCATGTTTGATACGAGCGAAATATTTACGCCGGAAGTCATGGCGTATACCACACCTCTCGCGATACCCATAAAGCAAAGGGTTACGATAAAATGAGAGAGATTCAGTTTGGTGATGATCAGACCCATCACCAGTCCGCAGGCAATGGCACCGAGAATGCCAATCAATGCGGCAATCCATGGATTCATACCCGCACGAATGGCAGTTGCTGCAAATGCCATCGACAAGCACATTACCGAACCGATGGATAGATCCAGGCCGCCGGAGATCATAACAATGATCATTCCAATGGTCAGAATTCCATTGATTGAGATGCTGCCCAGCAGCGTTTTCGCATTTGCCCAGGTTGCAAAATAATCATTGGTAAACGTTAACAAAATTGATACTAGAACAATAATTATGATCAGACTCATTTCACGGACATCACTAAGCTTTTCCAATATGCCCGATACGCCGGCCTTATGTATCTTTCCCGGAGTTCGTATTCTCCCCGGAGTCATTGTCTTTACATCGTTCATTTTGAGCATACCTCTCTATTCGTCTCCTGATATTTATACGCATCAGAAATGTAGTACATAATATGATCGGAGTTAATGTCACATCCTTTGACATCCTTTACCAGAATTCCTGTGCTGTCAATCATCGCAACGCGGTCGCTCATGCCTATGATTTCATTCAATTCGGAAGATACCAGAATAATGCTGACACCTTCTTTGGTCAAGTCCCGCAACAATCGATAGATTTCCGCTTTTGCACCAACGTCTACTCCCCTGGTTGGTTCATCCATAATGACAACGTCTGGTTTTTTCGCCAGAACCTTTGCCAGTAGTACCTTTTGCTGATTTCCACCGCTCAGGCTTCGAACAATCTGGTTGATTCCAAAGCAGCGCACGTTCATTTTTGATACCAGACCAAGGGCCTGTTCTTTTTCCCGGCTGAAGTCAATCACACCGTTCTTTGAAACCTGACCCAAATAATTTGCTGTCGTGTTCATCTGGATATTCATGTCCAGAAACAACCCCATCTTCTTACGGTCTTCCGGCAGCATAACCAAGCCTGCGTTAAAAACTTCCTCCGTAGTCTTTCCTGTGATGTTTTTGCCTTTAAAGATTACCGCCCCTGATTTCAGGCGGCGCAAACCAATAATTGCCTCCATGATCTCACTTCGACCGGCACCCAGCAATCCGGCAAAGCCAAGTATTTCCCCCTTATGCAGCTTAAAAGAGACCTTGCTGAACTTCCCTTTTGCATCTGTTAAATCGTTAACCTCCAAAACAACGTTCTCGTCGCCACAGCACTCATCCTCAGACTTGCAGGGATACAGCATATTCACTTCACGGCCCGCCATATCGTTGACAAGATGCTGAACACATGCGTTGCAAACTTCACAGGTGGAAACCATATGACCATCGCGAAGGACCGATACACGATCACATTGTTCGAAGATATCGGACATTCTGTGGCTGATATAGATAATACCAATCCCTTGATGTTTCAGGTTTCGGATCATTTGATGAAGTGCTTCTGCTTCCGAACCGGATAGAGATGAAGTTGGTTCATCTAAAATCAAGATTTTACAATTATTCGAAACCGCTTTTGCAATTTCGACGACCTGCTGGCTGGAAATTGAAAGCTTTTCTACGGGATCACAGGGATTGATGGCTCCTTGAACCAAGGGCTGCAAAATTTTCTCCGCCTCTGCAGCCAACTTTTTCATTTCGAACCGTTTCCCCTTCCCGATCTGCGTCATAAAAATATTTTCTGCAACAGTGGCGTCTTGGCAGAGTGCAATTTCCTGATGGACAAAGCAGATGCCCAATTCTTGCGCATCCCGCACCTCATTGATCGTCACTTTGTTTCCATCAATATAGATTTCTCCGCCATCAGGTCTCAGGTTTCCGTAGATGATATTCATCAACGTGGACTTGCCTGCACCATTTTCTCCCATAATGCCATGTACTTCACCGGGACGCAGATTAAAATCAATACTGTAAAGCACTTGATTGCGTCCAAATGATTTCGATATGCCCTTCAGTTGCAAAGCATCCAAAATACCTACCTCCAATACGATAAAAATAGAGATCCGCAAGTTCAGCATATGTATAAGGTTCTGCTGATCATTGCGAATCTCACGATTTACTTAATCAACAGTATAAGGGCTCAGCATATCTTCAATGCTTGCATAACCAATCTTCTTTGCATAATCGGCAGTATAATAGAAATCTGCTGTTTCGGCTGTTACAACTGTTAAGCCATTATCAATAGAGATATCCATGATATTTTGTCCTAACGCCTTACGTTCGTTGATCGGATTCACGTTTTCAGGATGAGCAGCGATGAATAAAGACATCATACCCAGATATCCCTGCATATACTGGTCTGGTGTAATGATACCGAAAAGATCCCCAGCCTTCAGCATATCCAACAAGGTATCGCTGGTATCGCAGCACATACAGCGGATGTTTCCGCCAAGTTCCTTCGCTGCAGTTGCAGCTCCTGTGATGGATACAGATTCCGGACTGAATACGCCGCCCAGGTCAGGATACTTTTGATAGGTTGACATGACTGCATCATATCCGGCTTGAGAGTCCTGTTTTGTGGCAATGTCGGCAACAACCTTGATTCCGGGGTATTCCTTTTCGATTGTTTTAATAAACGCATCACAGCGAATATCATGATTTGTTTGTCCCGGATTTCGCAAAACCATTACAGAGCCTTTGCCGCCCATGTCTTCTGCGACGGCACGAGCCGCAGCAGTACCCTCTTTTATGTTGTCTGATGTGACGTAGGCTGGCCGATTGGAATCCGGCGAGTCTGAGGCATAGGTTACAACTGTGACGCCTTGGCTGATAGCCCGGTTGATCGGTTCGTTAAAGGCTTCAGCGGTGATTGGGGAAAGAAGAATTCCTTTAGGATTTTTCGCCAGAATGGATTCGAAGGAATCAACCTGCTTCTGGGCATCGTATTCGGTAGTACCTTCATAATAGCAGTTAACCCCAAGCTGCTTGCAGGC
>JAQSXD010000326.1 GCA_029266295.1 Bacillota bacterium
CCAAGAGGCGTTTTTGGTCATCGGACAACAGGTTTTCGGCGCACAGAGTCTGTCGATGGAAGATAAATATGAGCTGTTTTCCATACTCCATAAAAAGCTCCTCACACTGCTCATGGAGAGAGATGAAACAGAACTGACCTTCTTTGGCAATGCTTCCGCTTTAAATCATATTTATCGTTTTCTATCGGATTATCAGTTTCATAAGAACGGTTGGAACCTTGCTGAAGAGGAGAAGATCGCATTCCTCCCCGGAAGTTTTGATCCGTTTTCGAAAGGGCATAAGGGGATCGTTGCGGAAATAAAAAAGCGGGGATTTTCTGTGTACCTTGCGGTGGATGAGTTTTCATGGTCAAAAAAGACTCAGCCAAAGTTGATCAGAAGACAGATCGTAAGTATGTCTGTGGCAGAAGAAACAAATGTTTTCCTCTTTCCAGACCATATTCCTGTGAACATCGGAAATCCATTGGATCTACTCCGGCTGCGCGCTTTGTTTCCCCAAAAGGAGATTTATCTCGTTGTCGGAAGTGATGTGATAGAGAATGCTTCATCCTACCTCGCGGAGCCTTCAAAGGATTCGGTTCACAGTTTTCATCATATTGTTTTTCCACGCCCCGGTTCCGATGGAAGCATGGAGGGGAAACCGTTGGGGGATGACCTGGCGGATCGATATTCCATGATCAGTGGAACTGTGATAGAATTAGCACTTCCCGTGGAACTGGATGAGATCAGCTCTTCAAGAATCAGAGAAAATATCGACAGAAACAGGGATATTTCCAATCAGATTGACCCACTGGCACAAAGCTATATTTATGAAAACAGCCTGTATTTGAGAGAACCCAAATTCAAACAGGTATTTTCCGCCAGAAGGATTGAACCAGAAATCCGATCCAAGGGCGATCGGATTCCTGTGGAGGAACTGCTGGCCACAGTTTTTTTCGATCGGGTGGACAAAACTAAAATCAAGGCATATCTACAACGGGAAGATACAAGCTGCGTCATTTTGAGAGATGGAGAACGAGAAGGCCTCCCCATTGCTGCAGCGGTATTCCACGAAATCGGCATGGCCGATCTTTACAGCGAATTTGGAGATCTCAATCTGGCCACAGTCATCCGAAGAATTACTTCTGGAAAAATCATCGTTTTGGCTGGTATCGCTGCTTGCAGCGGGGCTCCGGTGAAAAATCCAGAGCAGCTGGTACTTACAGAGGCACTTGCTCACTGCTTAAAAACTGATTTTACCTATGCGATCTATCACGATCATCTGGGAGGAACTGCATCAGGCATTTCCGAGTTATTGAAACGTCAAGGATTCCAAGAGATCGGCGGACGGATGGAAGAACCTATTTATGCAGTTGACATGAAATTTCCGGTGGCATTATTTCGGGATATTGAAACCATTCTGAAAGAGCCGTTTCATCACAGGAGAAGCGTTCTGGAGGCTGCGGAAAAAGCCCATAGAAGGCTGCAGGGAGCGGTCACCCGTCTTTATCCCGGCAATCTGGTGCTGTCCTTTGATGCAGGGATGACGAACCATAGAATTGTGGATCGAATCACTGCTGTCAACCGGGAACAAGGAGAATTTTCTGTAACTCCGGCAGGAAAGAAGCTCGGAAAATCGATGTGTGTTCCCTTTGGTAAGGTCTTGCACGGGCTGGCGGTTCCCAATACCGTTACCAAATCCCTTCATACGGAGAAAGTATTTGAGCCGGGGATTAGAGGGTTTAAAATCAAGGAATTTCCGAATTACTCACCCCTAAGCACCCAGGTCAGAACCATCAGATCCTTTCAAAGACCAGTGATTTTGGTGGATGATCTTCTTCATAAGGGCTATCGAATCAAGAAACTCGATCCGATTTTTAAAGAAGAAGGTGTCGAGGTAGAGAAGATTATCGTAGGGCTTTTGTCAGGCAGAGGCAAAGATCTGATGACACTTCAGGGGAGAAGCGTTGAGAGCGTTTATTTCATGCCAAGCCTTGGCGCTTGGTTTGATGAATCAAGCCTCTATCCCTTTATCGGAGGAGACGGCTTTGGAAGAGAATCCAGAAGCAATGCGGGATTGATCCCTTCGGTCAATCTGATTCTTCCCTATGCTGCGCCAGGCTTTTTAATGAATGCCTCAAAGGAAGCGCTGTATTATTTTTCTCTGACCTGTTTGGAAAATGCTGCCCAGCTCCTCACGGTGCTGGAGGAGGAATACCAGCAGGTGTTCGAACGGAACCTGACGCTGAACAGGCTCAGCGAGGCGGTTGCTTTTCCCAGATATCCGGACAAGGGCGAGCATATGAGCTACGATATGAATCTTGCGCCATCGGCCTACATTGCAAATGATATGGAACATCTCAAGCGCCTTGAAAATGTTATCGTCAATCGGTAGGGCCGCGCTGATTTAATCAGCGTTTCCTTAGAGAAAGGAATTATCATGCTGTATAATTTAGAAAACCTAAGAAAGGAATCAAAGCGGCCCGTCAGAGCAAACAGCAGTGCACCGCTGTTTGCTCTCAAAGGCAAGAATCGGATCAATCTTGTGGGTCTGGGAGACGTTGGAGGGACACTGCTGACAGGGCTTAAGCTGCTGGGGAGTGATTTGATTTCCGAGATTGGTATTTTCAGCCCGGGAGATATTACGATCCGTTATGAATATGAAATGAACCAAATTGGCTATCCAGACAGTCAAAATCCGCTGCCGGAAGTGATTGTGGTCGAGAAAGAAGAACTGTTTGATTGCGATCTGTTCGTATTCTGCGCTTCAAAATTGGTACCTTCTATTGATTCCGGCATTGAAGATGTGCGGATGGTTCAATTTGAGGCAAACCGAGAAATCATCAGAGAATATGCAAAGCTGGCAAGAGCCAAAGGCTTTCGAGGGATTTTTGCGGTGGTGTCCGATCCGGTGGATGCTCTATGTAAAGTCGCTTATTTAGAGAGCAATACCGATGAAGCAGGCATCTTTGACAACAGAGGGCTGCATCCGTCGCAAATCCAAGGATATGGACTGGGGGTTATGAACAGCAGAGCTGCCTATTACGCCAAACGGGAAACCAAGTTTCACTCTTTTTTAACTGAGGGCCGTGCGTTTGGCCCCCATGGAAAGGATCTGGTCATCGCAAACAGTATTGAGAATTACGACGATGAGCTGTCAAAGGAGCTTACAAAATTGACTGTGGAAGCAAATTTAAGGGTTCGTGAAATCGGCTTTAAACCATACATTGCACCCGCACTCTCCTCGGGAGCAATTTCTCTTCTCCTTACACTGCGAGGGGAGTGGCATTACAGCTCAATCTGCTGGGGAGATGTATTTTTGGGCTGCAGAAATCATATGACCGAGACCGGTCCGGAACCGGAGCTTCTGCCTCTGCCTGAAATGCTGTATCAAAGGATTTTATTTGCATATCAGGAACTGGAAAAAATCGTTTGATGCAAGATGATATCATGGAGGTGATAGGATGGCTGATATAACATTGATCAGACCTCACTGCAGTGAAAAAAGCAAAACAAAGCGTTTGAACGCGATTTTGGAATATAGTCTCAAAGGACATTCCTATGAAACCATTACAACCGCACGCGAGTTTCGAAATCTCAAACAGAAAAAAATCCTGTTTGCCATATCACTGGGAGAATCAGGGATCAATCTTGAGTATTACGGAATTTTAAAACGAATCAGACAGGAGCGCAACTGTTTTGAAGGAAGTGTAGGAGGGATCATCCTCGATGGTAGTACCGAGCTGTTTACCAAATCGGTGGGAAGGGAATTGGCCTTTAGTGCCAACCAATCAGGCTGCACGTTTCCTGGCAAGGCGCTGGTGGAGGGAACCGGATCGCTCAGAAACTTCAATGTGGCCGCTCGAAATCTGGAATTAGATCATTTGGAAGCCTATATGCACACGGGCAGGGAGCTGGTCAATAAGATTGCAGATTTTGATCCGCCCAGGTCGCATCGACCGAACATCCTCGTCCTCCATGCAGGGAATTACTCCAGATCTAATACATTTGATTTATGGAAGCTTGTTGAGCGCCATTTGGAAGATTGCTCTGTCACGGAAATTTCCTTGAAAAATGGCGCAGTGATGGATTGTATTGGTTGTCCGTATACGACCTGCAAATACTTCGGTGAATCAGGAAATTGTATTTACGGCGGTGTTATCGTTGAACAGGTCTATCCCGCTATTTTGGAATGCGATGCTTTGGTAATGATCTGCCCCAATTACAATGATGCTGTCAGTGCCAATCTGGCTGCTTTTATCAACCGCCTTACCGCACTCTTAAAGATGACAAGCTTCTATGACAAATACCTCTTTGGCTTGATTGTCTCAGGATACAGCGGAGGGGATATTGTAGCGCAGCAGTTGATCAGCGGCCTGAATATGAACAAAACATTCATTCTGCCAAGTCGATTTGCAATGCTTGAGACCGCCAATGATCCGGGGAGCTTACTGGAAATAGAAGGAATTGAAGATAGGGCTGCTGCATTTGCTCATCAAATAAGCGATACGATTCACAGCCGACACTCTCGACGCTTTATCGTACAAAAATAATAGCAAAATTTCGAGGGAAACCTATTGTAATACGCAAGAGGGCATTGCATAATATTTATGAACGGATTGATCCCTATGGAATTGGAAATAAAACAACTTTTCTCATGGAGGCAGGGTATTTTGAAAAGCAAAATGACGAGAAGAATGAAAATAATATGGATGATGATTCTGATCGGGTTTTGCGCCATCGAATTTCCTGGGATTCTGATTGTTGGGAAGATGGCGCGGCCATTCGTATTTGGGTTGCCGTTTCTTTATGCGTACATGATTTTTTGGTGGATGTATCTTTGTATTGTTATTTACCTTGCTTACAGGGAGAATTGGGGCAGAGACCCAAGATGATCTTTTCCCCGCAGTTCTTAATCATCTTATTCTGGA
>JAQSXD010000327.1 GCA_029266295.1 Bacillota bacterium
AAGTAAAAGCTGAAATCTCGGCTGAAATCTCGTGTGAAGCAAATGGATTCAAATTAGAAAATTAGATTCATGCGTAAGGCATGAGTTTAGAGCAAAAACATGATTGTAGGAGGCGTCTGATGTGAGACAGGAGAGAATACGTCGTTTTGTTTCTATAGGATTATTATTAGCATTGATCCTTATCTTCGGATCAACCAGCGAGTTTTTTCTAACCGCAGGTAATATTTTCAACTTTCTCAGAGAGGCGGCAGTTCCCGGGATTTTGGCAGTGGGGGTAACCTTCGTCATTATCACTGCGGGCATTGACCTTTCAACCGGTGCTCTGGTGGCTTTTGTGGCCATGCTGTGCGCTAATTTATTATACTACTCAACAATTCCGGTGCCGATCATTCTTTTAATTGGAGTGATTGTGGGTGCATTGGCGGGAAGCTTCAACGGATTTCTGGTTTCAAAACTCAAGCTTCCTGATTTTATTGCTACCCTTTCCACCATGGGAATTTTCAGAGGACTGACCCTTATTGCGGCCATCAGGGAAAACGGTGTCATTTCCAATAAGGTCATCCGGGAACCTGATTTTATTATTCTTGGAGGACATATCAGCGGGCTTTACATTTCAACCATTGCCTTTGTCATCATCGTAATTATTGGTCAGTTCATCCTGAAAAAGACAAAATTCGGAATCTATACCTATTCCGTCGGGGCCAATCGAAAATCAGCGGAGCTTTCCGGAATCAACGCAGACAGGATTAAGGTGATGGTCTATACCATTTCGGGTATTTGCTGCGCCATCGGCGCGATGTTCCAGGCCGCAAAGATGCAAACCGCCACGGCAGAGATGGGAATCGGATTGGAGTTTGATGTAATTGCTGCCGTAGTCGTAGGCGGATGCGCATTCAGCGGAGGAAGAGGAGACGTTCTTGGCAGTGCTGTCGGCGCGTTGTTTATGGTCATACTGACCAACGGACTGTATAAGTATAACTTTCCGGCGGCGTATCAGATCATTATTAAGGGAGCGGTTATTGTCGCAATGGTAATCTTTGATTCTGTATATCAAAGCGTAATAGAAGACAGAAAAAGGAAGGCCGGAAAACTGACGGAAACGTCAGCGGAAGTCTGTGCAGGCAGCGGAGGTGAGGCGCGATGAGCAAGGACGTATTGCTGTGCATGAAACAGGTCGAAAAGAGCTTTTCAGGTGTTCAGGTATTGAAGAAAGTAGATTTTGAAATCAAACAGGGGGAAGTTCATGCGCTGATGGGAGAAAACGGCGCGGGAAAATCGACCCTGATCAAGATATTGACTGGTGTCTATCCAAAGGACGGAGGAACGTTTTTTTTCAATGGGCAGGAAGTGCAGATCAATTCCAGACAGGATGCGAAGAATCTGGGAATTGCGGTCATCTATCAGGAGCTAAGCCTGGTGCCCACGTTAACGGTGACACAGAACATCCTGCTGGGACAGGAGGATGTCAAGGCGGGGATACTGAATAAAAAGTCCATGCGGGAAAAAGTGCTTGCACTGATGGAGTGCTATGGGCTTTCCCTTGATCCCGATGCGGTGACGGAAACTTTGAGCATCGCACAGCGCCAGATGGTAGAGATTTTAAAGGCTTTGACACTGGACGCATCCTTGATCATCATGGATGAGCCCACCGCATCACTCAGTTCCAAAGAAGCGGAGTGTCTTTTCGAAATTATTAAGACGCTGAAGGAGAAAAAAGTCAGCATTTTATACATCAGTCATCGGCTGGAGGAAATCTACAGGTTATCTGACAGGCTGACGGTACTGAGAGACGGGGAGAACGTTGCGGTGCTGGAGAAAGACCAAATCAATCCGACGGAAGTAATCCGGCTGATGATTGGGAAAGAGCTGATTGATGACAACAGCCATGGCCAAATGAGGCCCTTCCAGCCGGAAGTGGTCCTGAAGGTAGAAAATCTCTGCCGGAAAGGAGCGTTCTCCAATGTCAGCTTCGAGGTACATAAGGGCGAAGTTCTGGGGATTGGCGGTTTGGTCGGATCAGGAAGAACAGAGATCCTGCGGTGCATCTTCGGCGCAGACCGGTACGATTCGGGGACGATTCTTTTCAACGGGATGCCGCTGCCGTCCTCTGTCCTGAAACGGATTCGCGCCGGATTCGGACTCATTCCTGAGGACAGAAGAAATCAGGGCTTTGTTCCCCTTCTGAATATCAACCGGAACATTGCCATTACCAACTACGATATCTTGAGCAAGGGCAATATGATCGTCAACAAGAAGGATGAGATGGCAATGTGCAGGAAAGCTATTGCACAGTTGAATGTCAAGCCAAACAATCCTGAGATTAATGTGGGGAATTTGTCCGGCGGAAACCAGCAAAAGGTGGTTGTGGGAAAATGGATGATGCGCAATCTGAAAGTGCTGCTCATTGATGAACCCACCGCCGGGATTGACGTGGGCGTGAAAGAAGAAATCTATAAGCTGATTGAAGATCTAGCGTCAAAAGGCGTCGTGATCATTTTGGTTTCCTCTGATTTGAAGGAGCTGCTTCGCGTATCTCATCGGATGATTGTTTTGAGACATGGAAGGATCGTAGAAGAATTAAAAGAGGGTGTCGTATTCCAGGAAGATGTCTTGAAGGCTGCCTCGGGGATTTTAGGCGGGGAGGCTGTAAATCATGAATAAGAAAATACAGATTTCTAAAAAATTTCAGAAGCCGTTGATTCTTCTCATTGTCATTGTGATCCTCACTGCTTTACAGCCCAATGCTTTTCCGACCCTCAGCAACTTTAAGAGCATTTTGCTGGCCATTTCCATCTATGGTGTGATGGTATGCGGGGCGATCTATCCGATCCTGCTGGGAGGAATTGACCTGTCGGTGGGTGCGGTTGCGGCACTGAGCGGTGCCTGTACTGTACTGACCATCGTCAGATTTGATTATTCTCCAGAGGGCGTCATTCTTGGAATCTTTTTGGGGCTTTGTGCAGGAATTCTCGTGGGTGCGGTGCACGGGCTCGTCGTCACAAATTTTGATGTTCCGCCGTTTCTGATCACACTGGCCTCTATGAATATCATTTATGGGCTGACACAGTTGCTGACGGACAATATGGTAATCAGCTGCCTGAAGCCCGCCGGATTTACCTTCATCGGAGGCGGAAGATTTTTGGGAATGCCTTTTCCGATTTATATCCTCCTGCTTATGGCGGCGGTCAGTTTCTTCATACTGAATAAAACAATTCTTGGAAGAAATATCTATGCTGTTGGAGGGAATCCTTCCGCCGCAGCATTATCAGGTGTTTCGACCAAAAGGATCACCATCATATCCTATGTCTTTTCTGGGTTCACTGCGGCTGTGGCTGGGATTATCCTGGCTTCCATGAATCAGCAGGCCATTGCCAAGGCGGCGATGGGGTATGAAAATGACGTGCTTACAGCAATTGTTGTAGGCGGAGCAAGTCTAATGGGCGGAGAGGGCTCTATTCAAGGGGCCATGTTCGGCGCACTGCTGGTAGGACTTTTGAATAATGGTCTGCGGCTGATGGGCGTTCCTTCCATTTATCATACCGTCATCAAAGGAATTGTAATCATAGCTGCGGTAGCCTTCGATATCTACTACAGAAATAAAAACAGCGGATTGGTACGCAGCAAAAAAGAAACTTCGGCTTCAAGAAAAAGACGACGGGAGAAGAGAAAAAATGAGAATCATTGATGCCCATGCTCATGTGATTGAAAGAGTTGCAGGTTTCGGACCCCGCGGAGAGCTCAGACCGATTGGGGGAGGAAAAGCCCGATGGGCCGATGGATCGGAAATCAGCATGATCCCAGAAGAAATGGGAAGCTGTGATTTTACCGGCGAAGCGTTGCTGGCACTGATGGACTCATTTCAGGTAGAAAAAGCCGTGCTGCTTCAAGGTAGCTTTTACGGATTTCAAAATGAGTATACCTTCGAAACGGTGGAGAAATATCCGGAACGTTTCATTGGTGCAGGAACCTTTGACCCCTTTTGCGCAGAGCGTGACAGGCTGCTGGAACGGCTTCTCTGCTCCTTTGGATTTCGTATCATAAAATTTGAGGTCAGCTCCGGCGGCGGGCTGATGGGATACCACGAGCCCTTTTCTGTGGATGGGCCAGTCTTTGCGCCGGTAATCTCCAGAATCGCGGACAGCGGAGCGACACTGGTTCTGGATATCGGCAGTCCGGGAATGAAGAGCTATCAGCCTGAAGCGGTAAAAAACATAGCGAACAGATATCCTGCCATGAAGATCGTCCTCTGTCATCTGCTTGGGCCAGGTGTGCATGATCTTGAAGCCTTGACGGAGGGACTGAAGACGCTGAAGCGGGACAATATCTGGTTTGACCTGGCGGCTGTTCCATGGAATCTGGAGCCGGAGCCGTACGAAACCGCAAGAAAGTTTGTCAAGACTGCAAAAGGACTTGTCGGAGCGGAAAAACTGATTTGGGGTACAGATGTACCTTCGGTGCTGACAAAGGAGCGCTACGCTGATCTGATCGGCTATCTTGCCGATTCCCATTTCTTCTCCCAGACGGAATTGGAAGCGGTTTTCTATCATAATGCATGTGCGGCATATCCGATCAATGTCGGCAATTAAAGGAGATGAGATGAACATGAACTATATATCCATTCCCAAACCGGGAATTGTTGAAATAAAAGAGCGAGAGAAGCCTGCTTTAACGCCGGGACATGCGATTTTGAAGCTGTGCTACGGGGGCATCTGTGGTTCCGATCTTGGAACCTACAGAGGCTCGTTCTTATACACCAAGTATCCCAGAATCCCAGGACATGAGTTTTCTGCGGAAATCGTTGAAATCGGGGCCAACGACCGGGGGCTTAAGCCCGGTATGATCGTCACCTGCAACCCTTATTTTAATTGTA
>JAQSXD010000012.1 GCA_029266295.1 Bacillota bacterium
AGGAAGTCTGGCATCTCTCCTTGGTGTGATTCTCCCTTCCTATATCAGTATCATTGTGATCTTGTTGTTTCTGGGAAGCATTGAAGAAAATACGCGTGTACTTGGTGCATTTGAAGGAATTAAAGCCGCTTCAGCAGCAATGATTCTGGTGGCAGCCTATAAATTAGGGAGACAAATCCTGAAAGGAAAAGTGGAACTATTTATTGCAGCGATCTCTTTTGCAGTAATCGTGTTTGCAGGAATCAATGCGATTTGGGCCATCTTGTTCGGAGGATTGACCGGTCTAGTGGTATACCAATACAATAAAAGAAAGGGGAGGGCTGAATAATGGCATACTTTAATTTATTCTATATGTTCTTTAAAATAGGCTTATTCAGCTTTGGAGGCGGATACGCCATGCTGCCCCTGATCTTCCAAAGTGTTCAGGATTTTGGGATCATGAGTGCAGCGGAATTCTCACGGCTGGTGGCAATTTCTCAGGTGACACCGGGTCCCATTGCGGTGAATGCCGCGACGTTTGTAGGGTTTCAGTACAGAGGGTATCTTGGTGCGGCTGTAGCTACTGCAGGCGTTGCACTTCCGTCGCTGCTTCTGATTCTTATAACGATGCATTTTATGAAAGTCTTCCAGGAAAATCAGTCTGTAGACGCGGTATTGAAGGGAATCCGGCCCGCAACAGTCGGACTGATTGCATCAGCAGTAATTTTCCTTGCGGAAACTTCCATCTTTAACGGCGCTGTATTTACACAGGATCTATTCACAAACTTTAGGGAGCATATTAATCTGTTGCCTATGGTCATTTTCCTTGCTACAATTGTTTTGGCGGGAAAATTTAAAATCAGCCCCATCAAGCTTACCCTCCTGGCGGGCTTAATCGGGGCTGTTGTGATCAAGTAAATAGGAGGGGATGATACTATGTGGACAGGCGGAGTCAGGGTGATTTTGCCCGATGAAGAAGGAAAGATCCTGATGGTAAAGCAATGCCATGAAGGTAAGGATATCTGGATGGTCCCTGGAGGGGGCATCGAGGAACATGAAGATGCAGCACAGGCTGCAGCGCGGGAAGTCATGGAAGAGACTGGTCTAGAAATCAGCGTAAAGCGGCTTCTGTGGCATGTGGAAGAGGTATCGGAAGAACGGGGCCAAAGGTTTGTCAACTTCTTTCTGGGAGAAGTGACTGGCGGAACACTTGGTTTGGGCTCTGACCCTGAGTTTGATGAAGCCGGGCAGGTTCTGCGAGAAGTACGGTTTCTCAGTAAAAAAGAGGTCATGGGGCTTGAACATCTTTACCCGGAATACCTTCGGACAGAACTTTGGGAGGCACTGGAACCGGTGCACTATCCCAATGAAGTATTTCGATTGCGGAAATAAGGTCAAAGGCCTATAAAAATGTGGATGACAGGCGGCAGCGGAGAACAACGGTGCTGCCTTTTTTATTTTTGGAAATGTATGTTTTCCCACTTGTGCGCGAAAAAAAACCATGATATTATAAATTCAAAGTTGTACGTACTAATTATCATAAAACTATTAAATTGTATTTAAGAGGTGCGCAATATGACGAAATACGTAATCGGTGTTGACTATGGAACTTTATCGGGACGCGCGGTATTGGTGGACGCGGCTACTGGAGCAGAGCTCTGTTCCTCGGTCTTTGACTATCCACACGGTGTCATTGACAGAATCTTGCCAACGGGTGAGCCTCTCGGACACGACTGGGCGCTTCAGCATCCGCATGACTACATCGAGGTGCTAGCACACGCTGTGCCGGCAGTCCTGAAAGAAGCCGGTGTAAATCCGGATCAGGTGATCGGAATTGGAACAGACTTTACCGCCTGCACGATTCTGCCCGTTACCAAAGAGGGAATTCCTGTCTGCATGATGCCCGAATATGAAAGAAATCCTCATGCCTGGGTTAAGTTATGGAAGCATCACGCAGCACAGGATAAAGCAAATGAACTGAATCGGATCGCAGAAGAGCGAGGCGAACCATGGCTCAAAAACTATGGCGGGAAAATCAGCAGTGAGTGGGCGATTCCGAAAATTTGGCAGGTCCTAGACGAAGCGCCGGAGATTTATGATGCAGCAGGCCGATTTATTGAAGCAGCGGATTGGATTATTTGGCAGCTCTGCGGAAAAGAGACACGCAACAGTTGTACAGCAGGGTACAAGGAGATCTGGAATAAAGCTGCCGGATATCCGTCCAATGAGTTTTTCAAAGCGCTTGATCCCAGACTGGAGAAGGTGGTGGAAGAAAAGCTTGGTACGTTGATCACCCCCCTTGGTGAAAAGGCGGGCTTCATTACACAGAAAGCCGAACAACTGACCGGACTGAACGAAGGAACTGCCGTGGCGATTGGAAATGTGGATGCCCATGTAAGCGCTCCGGCAGTGGGAATTGATGGGCCGGGAAAGATTCTGGCGATTATGGGGACTTCTACCTGCCACGTTTTGATGGGAACAGAGGAAGCACAGGTGCCCGGTATGTGCGGCGTGGTAGCCGATGGAATTCTCCCCGGATATTACGGCTATGAGGCAGGTCAATCCTGTGTGGGAGACCATTTTGCATGGTTTGTGGATCACTGTTTGCCTGCAGGATACTATGATGAAGCCAAAAGATTGGGAATGAATGTACATAGATATCTCTCAGAAAAAGCCCAGGAACTGAAGCCCGGAGAGAGCGGACTTCTTGCCCTTGACTGGTGGAATGGAAATCGCAGCGTGCTGGTAGACGTGGATCTGACGGGAATGATCCTGGGAATGACCCTCCAAACAAAACCGGAGGAGATTTACCGCGCTTTAATTGAAGCAACTGCTTACGGAAACCGTGAGATCGTAGAAAACTTTCGGCGCAATGGCGTGCCGGTGGAAGAGTTCTTTGCCGCAGGGGGCATCAGCCAGAAAAATCCGCTCATGATGCAGATCTATGCCGATGTGCTTGGAATGCCGGTGAAAATATCCGGTAGTGACCAATGTCCGGCATTGGGAAGTGCGATCTTTGCAGCGGTAGCCGCAGGTAAAGAGGCGGGGGGCTACGATACGGTCTATGAAGCGGCAAGAGTGATGGGTAAGATTAAGGATACGGTTTATCAGCCGATTCCGGAGCATGCCGCAGTATACGATGCGCTATTCCGCGAGTATGTGACGCTCCATGACTACTTTGGCAGGGGAGAAAACGACGTTATGAAACGACTCAAAAGGATTAAGATAGAACAGTCAAAAGCCTAAGGAAACGCTGATGAATTACGTGCGCGCACTCCATCTAAATCAGCGCTTTCCTAAAATAAATTTTGATCGTCGGTAAAGGAGGAAACGGCAATGGCATTAAAGGATTATGAATTTTGGTTGATCGTAGGAAGTCAGCTGTTATACGGACCGGAAGTTTTAAAGACGGTGGCTGAGCGGGGAGAAGAAATGGCTGCTGCAATGAACGCATCCGGCTTGCTGCCCTGCAAACTGGTCTATAAGCTTACAGCCAAGTCGCCTGAGGAGATCAGCGAAATCGTCAAGGAAGCAAACTATGACGAGAAATGTGCAGGTGCCATCCTATGGATGCATACCTTCAGCCCAAGTAAAATGTGGATCAGTGGTCTGAAGGACCTGCAGAAGCCCTATTGTCATCTGGCTACCCAATACAATCGTCAGATACCCAATGAAGAAATCGATATGGATTTTATGAACCTGAATCAGGCGGCCCATGGAGACAGAGAACATGGCTTTATTGGTGCACGCCTGCGGATGAAGCGAAAGATCATCGCAGGATACTGGAAGGATGAAGAGGTTCAAAAGCGTCTGGGAGAATGGATGCGTGCCGCTGTTGGAGCCGCTTTCAGTAAAAAACTCAAGGTGATGCGCTTTGGCGACAATATGAGAAATGTAGCGGTAACAGAGGGCGATAAGGTAGAAGCACAGACAAAGCTTGGCTGGCAGGTAAATACGTGGCCTGTGGGAAAGCTTGTTGAATTCATCAACGAAGTGTCTGAGGACGAAACTGAGGCACTGATGAAAGAACTGGAAACGCTTTATGAGATCAGCACCCCTCAGCTAGGCAGCATAAGGTATCAGGCAAAAGCAGAGCTTGCCATGAAGAAGCTGCTGGAACAAGAAAATTGCGGCGCGTTCAGCAATACCTTTGAAGACTTGTACGGCATGGATCAGCTGCCCGGCCTGGCCACCCAGCGACTTATGAGCCAAGGCTATGGTTACGGAGGAGAGGGAGATTGGAAGGTCTCTGCCATGACTGCTGTGATGAAAGCCATGGCGGAAGGTCTCAGTGGCGGAACGACATTTATGGAAGATTATACATATGATTTGACAAAGGGTGCTGAGTGCAGCCTGGGCGCTCACATGCTTGAGGTTTGTCCGTCCATTGCGGCAGGAAAGCCGAGAATAGAGGTTCATCCCCTTGGCATCGGCGGGAAATCGGACCCTGCACGTCTTGTTTTTGAAGGTCGGGAAGGGAAGGCAATCGTCGTATCCCTCGTTGATCTGGGAGGACGTTTTCGTCTGATCTGTCATGATATTGAGTGTATTAAGCCTATTTATGAGATGCCGAATCTACCCGTCGCTCGTACCATGTGGAGAGCAATGCCGGATCTGCTCACCGGTTTAGAAGCATGGATCCTAGCCGGCGGTGCGCACCATACGACTCTCTCCTATGATATTACCGCAGAGCAGATGAAGGATTGGGCAAGAATGATGGGGATTGAGTTCGTGCATATCTCAAAGGATACCACGCTGGAAGGTTTAGAGGACAGTCTGTTTCTTGCAGATCTTGCGTGGAAGCTGCAATAAAAGGGAAGGAAGATTTTATGCTGGAGCAATTGAAGGAACAGGTTTACAACGCCAATATGCTTCTGCCGCGTTATGGTCTGATTACCTTTACCTGGGGCAATGTATCAGCGGTGAACCGAAAGGAAAACGCCATTGTGATCAAGCCATCGGGTGTCGAGTATGAGGATATGGTGCCGGGAGATATGGTCGTCATCGATTTAAACACAGGGGATAAACTGGAAGGCAGTATGAATCCTTCCTCAGATACACAGACTCATCTGGTGCTTTACCGCACCTTTCCCAATATTGGAGGGGTGGTGCATACGCACAGCAGATGGGCAACGATTTACGCCCAGGCCGGACGGAGCATCCCTGCGCTGGGCACGACTCACGGAGATTATTTTTATGGGGAGATTCCCTGCACACGTGGCATGCTTCATGAAGAGATCTATGGGAGTCCGGGGCATTACGAAGAGGAGACGGGTAATGTAATTGCTGAAACCTTTCTAGAACGAAATCCGGATCAGATTCCTGCTGTTTTGGTGAGAAACCACGGACCCTTTGCCTGGGGAAAAGATGCCCGGGATGCGGTACATAATGCAGTGGTTTTGGAGGAATTGGCGTTTATGGCATGGCAGAATCAGTTGGCAAATCCCTTTATCCCGCAAATGCCCGGCGAACTTCTCGACAAACACTATTTGAGAAAACATGGATCTGGAGCCTACTACGGACAAAACAGAAAGTAAAGAAGCGCTGATTCATTCCGGGCGCACATCTGATCGGTATATTTTTCGCCTGACCGACCATCTGTGCGCCTTCTGTTGCATCAGCACTTCAATACGACTTAAAAATAGTATTTGAAGCGAGGCAAATGTGTTATAATGAACACAAAACTAGGAAAAAAATCAAAGATTTTCAAGTCAGGCGTTCGTTGTATCTGTGAAAGCAAGCAGGAACAGTCGTATTCCTCTGGTGTCCGCTCTAACCACTGCTTGCAACTAGGATGCAATTGTAAAAAAGGGGAGAGGGAGAAAATGTACAGTGTATTCCTGGTCGAAGATGAAATTGTAATGCGCGATGGAATCAGGGAACTGATTGCGTGGAATGAATATGGATTTTCCTTTGCAGGGGAAGCTTCGGATGGAGAACTGGCCTGGCCTCAAATACAAAAGCTAAAGCCTGATATCGTGATTACGGATATTAAAATGCCATTCATGGATGGCCTGGCACTCAGTCGTCTTGTGAGAAAAGAGTTCCCACGAACTACAATAATTATCCTGAGCGGCTATGATGATTTTGTTTATGCAAAGGAAGCCATCTCGATCGGGGTAAACCAGTATCTTCTGAAACCTCTCTCCAGAGACCAGCTTGTGGAGATTCTTTGCGAAGTAAAACTGCAAAAGGATAAGGAAGCAGAGCAAGACAGATATCTTGCTCAGTTCAACGGTGAAATACAGGAATACCTCAGCAATTCCAGGAGGGGATTCTTTGATCAGCTTGTTTCAGGCAAGCATTCGGTAGAGGAACTGCTGGCAAGGGCGCAGCGGCTCAAACTGCCATTGTCGGCAGAATGCTACAATGTGATTCTTTTCCTACTTGAAGAGGATCCGGTTCGTACAGAATACTCTGCCCAGATGGCTGATGTACAGTCGGATATCTGTGGATGTTTTCCGGAAAATAAGAATCTGGTCATGTTCAGCATGGGGATTGATCTGATCGTATTTCTAGTGATGGCTGATGCAAGCTCCATTCAATTGGAAACAGAATCCTGCGTCGAATGTATCCGAGAAATATGCCAGCCCATACGAAAGACGATCAACTGGTCGGTCGTCGTAAGCACGCCGGTCAATAGGCTGAGCGGAGTTGCGGACTGCTACCGGGCGGCACGAAAAGGAATGTTTTATCGCCATGGTGCCAAAGACGGAAACATCTTCTATGTTGAACGCTCCGCCTTGAACGGAAGGCCTGCTGTCCAAACTGCCAATGCTGTGGATTTTGATCTCAATGATACAGATGCGGCCAAGATGGATCAGCGCATCGTAGAGAAATTTTTGATCAGCGGTCTTCCCGACGAGCTGACCACCTTTGTTGAGGATTATTTCAGATCCATCGGAACTGCGGCAGTTCAATCGCTGATCTTCCGCCAATACGTGGTATTGAATATCAACTTTACTGTGAAAGCTTTTCTGGAAAAGTATGGATATCCCAAGGAATCCATCTGTTCCACGCAAAAGAAAGGACCTCAGCTTCAGGAGTCCATTCTCTCTCTGGAAGCGTCAGAACAATATGTCAGGGATCTTTTGGAACATGCGTTGGAATTAAGGGATCAGGCGGTGAACAGCCGTTACACAAAAAAACTGCAAAAGGCAGTGGATTACATAAAAAATCACTATTCCGATCCGGAGATCAGTTTGAATACCGTGGCAAAGGTGGCAATTGTAAGCCCTACTCACTTCAGTGCAGTGTTCAGCCAGCAGATGGGAAAAACCTTTGTGGAATATCTTACGGAGCTGCGCATGGAGAAGGCGAAAGAATTGCTGCGGTGTACGGACACCAGTTCCAGTGAAATCGCATATCAGGTGGGATACAGCGATCCCCATTATTTCAGTTTTATATTTAAGAAAATCAATGGATGTTCACCTCGGGATTATCGTATGGGGAGGAAGGCCACATGAGGCATTTGATTCAGAAATTGATCCGTCTATTAGAAACACGCTCTACCTTAAGCAGGCAGTTGCGTGTTTTGCTCATTGTAGCAGCAGCGCCCTTCATCATTATGATTTCCATCCTTCTTTTTATGCTCTATTCTTTCAACCATGAATACGACGTCACGCTTCATAATGCAAGTATCGCAAGTGAATTCAACTTTGATTTCAAAGACAAACTGGATCTTGAGATGTATTACTATGTTGTAGGCAGCAGAAGCAACATCGATCACCTTCCGCTGGAAGATGTGGAGCATGCTCAAAATGTGATCGGGCGCTTGCAAAAAACCACCACGCAAAAGGAAAATCAGTGGCGGATCCGAAGTATGCTCAACCTTTGCAGAAGACTGAGCGAATGTATGGTGGAGATTAAGAATACGGCAGACTACGACTCAAGGATGGAGCAGCTGGAGCACAATACCTATATCATCACCGCGCTCATTGAAGCATACATGCATGATTACATATACGACGAGGTTCGGGAGCTTGCTGCACTGCAGCAACAGATTAGCAATCGTGTCATAACTACCGTGGTCATTACCGGTGTGATCAGCGTGGTTCTGCTTTTGTTTATGCTTTGGTACTCCCTACGGTTTACAAAAAGTATTACAAGACCGGTAAAGGAACTGTGCAAGAAAGTGGAGCGGCTAGGCGCAGGAGATTTCACAATTATACCAGTAAAGACCAATAATCTGGAAATCGAGACGCTGGACGATGGATTTAACAAAATGATCGGCAGGATCAATCAACTGCTGGAGCATGTGCGGGAGGATCAGAACGCCCTTCACAGAGCGGAAATGGAATTGCTTCAAGCTCAAATTAATCCCCACTTCTTATACAATACATTTGACTCTATTGTTTGGCTGGCCGAGGCAAATCAGAATTCTGAAGTGGTCAAGATGACCACCAGCCTTTCTACTTTTTTTCGTAACTCCCTTAGCAAGGGACAGGATATCATTACACTTGAAGCAGAGATGCAGCAGGTCGAGAGCTATTTGAATATACAACAGATTCGCTACAGGGACATTCTCGATTATAGAATTAGCATTCCGGAAGAGTTGCTTCAATACACCATACCTAAGCTGACGCTGCAGCCATTAGTGGAAAATGCCCTGTACCATGGAGTAAAAAACAAGCGGAGCAAAGGAACCATCGAAATTACCGGAAGATCTTCCCGTGAGGATCTCTATCTTTCTGTCACGGACAATGGGGCAGGTATGACACCGGAACAACTGAAATCACTGCGAGCGGGGATTTATCAGGACCGGCACACGGGGTTGGGTCTGATGAACGTACACCGGCGGCTTCGCATGTACTGCGGTGATCGATACGGCTTGACGTTTAAAAGTAAGTTAGATGCAGGTACCACGGTGACTGTCCGCATATCGAAAAAAAATCAACCTGAATCATAGGATTTCCAACCTTGCGCAAAGGAAGGTTCCTTTGTACTGATAAATAATAAAATTAAGATAGTATTGAGTAAGATTCTCAATGGGAATTCCATGTATCCTAGGTTACAATCAAACTGAGTAAGCGAAGTCGTTATGCCGCTGATCTTAATAATAAGGAGGAAGTAATAATGAAAGGAAAAAAGTCTTTTGTATTTCTGCTTGCAGCACTGCTGGTTATCAGTCTTGCTGCGTGCGGCGGAAGCTCAGGCGGAGACGCAGCAGCGCCCCCCGCGGATGACTCAAGTGCCCTGATCGTTGTCGGTTTTTCACAGGTTGGAGCTGAGTCTGACTGGCGTACTGCCAACACCCAATCCATGAAAGATACTTTTGTGGAAGCAAACGGCTATAAACTGATTTTTGACGATGCTCAGCAAAAACAAGAAAATCAGATCACTGCAATCCGTAATTTTATTCAGCAGGAAGTTGACTATATCGTTCTTGCTCCTGTAACGGAGACCGGATGGGATACCGTTTTACAGGAAGCCAAAGATGCAGGGATTCCTGTCATTATCGTAGACCGTATGATCGATGTATCAGATGATAGCCTGTATACCGCATGGGTTGGCTCTGACTTCCGTCAGGAAGGCGATAAAGCCGCTGCGTGGATTGTTGACAACTTTAAGGATAAAGAGGTCAATATCGTACATATTCAGGGAACCATCGGCTCCTCTGCTCAGATCGGACGTACCGCAGGTTTGGAAGATGCTGTAGCAAAGAACAGTAATCTGAAGATCATCGCGCAGCAGTCCGGTGAATTTACTCAGGCCAAAGGCCAGGAAGTCATGGAAAGCGTACTGAAACAGAATGATAAAATTGACGTCGTTTACTGTGAGAATGATAATGAAGCCTTCGGCGTAATTGATGCGCTTGAGGCTGCAGGAAAGACTTATGGCAAAGACGGCGACATCAAGATCGTTTCCTTTGATGCGACCAATGCCGGATTGACCGATACCCTTGCTGGAAAGATCAACTACAACGTTGAGTGTAATCCGCTTCATGGTCCTCGCGTAGAAAAGATCATTAAGCAGCTTGAAGGAGGCCAAACTCCGGAGAAGAAGGCATACGTAGACGAAGCTGCATTTGATGCAGCCACCATTACACAGGCTGATATTGATGCACGTTCCTATTAATAGATAATAGCACTAATTCGTTGCAGTACCGCCGGTTCCATTTCGTTGCACTTCCGGCTGGTATCGTTAGAAGTTTCATGATTTGTTATGACATGGTGCGGAGACCCCGGATCCTCTCCGGATCTCCGCACCGTTTCTTTTTGTCCAAGGAAGCGCTGATTGAATGCGGTGTGCGCACGGAAGGAATCAACGTTTCCCTAAGGGATTCATGCAGTTGAATCGTGTGAAAGCGGGGGAGAAATACGATGGAAGACAGGATTGTACTATCAATGCGTGGAATTAATAAAGCCTTTCCCGGGGTGAAAGCACTGAAAAACGTTGATTTCACTCTGCGAAGCGGAGAAGTACACGCATTGATGGGAGAGAACGGTGCAGGAAAGTCAACCTTGATTAAAGTATTAACAGGAGTTTATGAAGCAGAATCGGGAGAGATCAGAATTACAGGTGAGGATAAGCCCGTTGTCATCCATTCCCCAAAGGAGGCACAGGAAAAAGGGATTAGCACCGTTTATCAGGAAATTACCCTTTGTCCCAATCTCACCGTTGCCGAAAATCTGTTCCTCGGAAGGGAGCCAAGGAAGGCCGGATTCATAGACTGGAAAACCATGAACAGAAAATCGACAGAGCTGCTTTCTGGGCTGGATATTCATGTTTCTCCAACCAAGCAGCTTGATGGATGTTCCCTTGCAGTGCAGCAGATGATTGCCATTGCAAGAGCAGTGGATATGCAGTGCCGGGTCCTCATTTTGGATGAACCCACCTCTTCTCTGGATGATGAGGAGGTCGGAAAGCTATTTTCTTTGATGCGCAAGCTCAAAGATCAGAGTGTTGGTATTATCTTTGTTACTCACTTTTTAGAGCAGGTATATGCGGTAAGCGACCGGATTACGGTCCTTCGCAACGGAGAATTGGTGGGTGAGTTTATGACGCAGGACCTTCCCAGACTTAAGCTTGTTGCAAAAATGATGGGAAAAGATTTTGATGATCTTGCGGAAATCAAACATGCTCATAGAAAAGAATTTGAGGAAATACCGGTGGTAGAAGCAGAAAGCCTTGGCCGCCGGGGCTCCATCAAGCCCTTTGATCTGACGGCACGTAAAGGAGAGGTCATGGGCTTTACCGGTCTTCTCGGAAGCGGACGCAGCGAATTGGTGCGGACGATTTACGGCGCAGATAAGGCCGATAACGGTACTTTGAAAATAAAAGGAAAAACCGTTCGAATAAATACTCCGCTGGATGCGATGAAGAAAGGAATGGCCTATCTTCCGGAAGACCGCAAGCGGGACGGAATTATAGCAGACCTGTCGGTGCGGGAGAATATCATCATCGCACTTCAGGCGAAACGCGGTATGTTCCGGCCCATGAGACGAAAAGAGGCGGAGGAGTTTGCAGATCGTTACATCGAGCTGCTGCAAATCAAGACAGCATCCAGAGAAACTCCCTTAAAGAGCTTATCGGGAGGGAATCAACAGAAAGTAATCATCGGACGCTGGCTTCTTACCCATCCGGAATATCTGATTTTGGATGAACCAACCAGAGGAATCGATGTGGGTACGAAGACAGAGATTCAGAAGTTGGTTTTGAATCTGGCGGATGAGGGCATGAGCGTGGCCTTCATATCCTCTGAAGTGGAGGAAATGCTGAGGACCTGCTCGCGTATGGCTGTATTACGTGACGGTGAGAAGGTTGGCGAATTATTTGGAGAAGATTTGACGCAGGAGAAGATCATGAAGACCATCGCAGGAGGTGAGCATGCCAATGGCTGACAACGGAAAACTTCATCTAAAAAAAATAACAGAACATCATCTTTTTTTACCGCTGGTCTGTCTGGCTGTGGTGCTCCTTGCAAATGTAATCAAAACACCGAATTTCTTTCAGGTATCCATTAACAATGGCATTTTGTACGGGTATGTTGTGGACGTGGTAAACCGTTCATCGGAACTCGTCATTCTGGCAGTTGGCATGACGCTGGTAACAGCAGCTTCCGGAGGTCAGGATATCAGTGTTGGTTCGGTGATGGCGGTGGCTGGTGCGGTCTGCTGCCAAGTTCTTTCCGGCGGACAGGTATCAGTAAACAGTTTTCAAAATCCCCTTCCGCTTGCAGTGCTTGCAGCTTTGGCCGCAGCAGCACTCTGCGGTGCATTTAACGGGCTTCTGGTTTCAAAAATCAACATTCCCCCCATGGTGGCGACGCTGATTCTTTATACAGCAGGCCGGGGAATTGCCCAGCTTGTCACCAACGGGCAGATTACATATGTTCGTGTGGAAGCTTATAAGCTTGCGGGAGGCTACCTTCCCGGATGCCCTGTACCCACACCGGTATTCTTTGCTGTGGGGATTGTTGTTTTGGTCAGCATTATCATGAAGACAACGACCTTGCGCCTCTATATTGAAAGCGTAGGGATCAACGGGAGTGCATCCCGGCTTGTGGGACTGAATTCCACAAGGATCAAGTTTATCAGTTATGTGATCTGCGGTCTGCTGGCGGGAGTTGCCGGGATTGTGGCCAGCAGCAGGATTTACTCGGCAGATGCCAACAACATCGGCATTTACCTGGAAATGGACGCGATTTTGGCCGTTGCGCTGGGAGGGAACCTCCTTGGCGGAGGAAAGTTCAGCCTGGCGGGATCCGTCATAGGAGCATTTACAATACAGGCCCTCACAACAACCCTATACGCGATGAATGTGGCGGCAGACCAGCTTCCTGTTTATAAGGCAATTGTAGTTATTATCATTGTTACCCTGCAAAGTCCTGTTTTCAGGAGATTTATTACCGCAAAGCTGCCTGCGGGCAGAAAACCTCTAACGCCTGCTGAGTCGGAAGGGGAGATGCAGTTATGAAATCGCTGAATGACAAAAAGCATATGAGCGGTACGACGTTCCTGCTCATCATTACCATCGGTTTATTTGTCGTTATGTACGCCGCAGGAATGATCGCCTTTGCAGAGGGTGGCTTTGCAAAACCGCAAATGTTTCTCAATCTCTTTATTTCTAATGCCGGACTGATCGTCATTGCCTGCGGACTGACCCTTGTCATGATCACGGGAGGAATTGATATCTCTGTGGGCTCTGTCACAGCGCTGGTCTGCATGGCGGTGGCCTATCAGATGGAAGTAAAGCAGATGAGTGCCTATGGAGCCATTTTCATTGCTCTGGGCATCGGTTTACTATTTGGGATTGTTCAGGGCTTTCTTGTTGCATATCTCGATATACAGCCCTTTATCGTTACCCTGGCAGGTTTGTTTCTGGGCCGTGGACTGACCTCTTTGATCAGTACCGAGATGATCTCTATAAAGAATGAGGTATTCCTCTCGTGGGCCAAGTACAAGATCTTTCTTCCCTTCGGTTCGGTCAACAAGAAAGGAATTTTTCAGCCTGCCTATATCTACCCTACGGTGATCATAGCAATCCTTGTCGTTGTGGGGATGGTGATCATTCTGCGGTATACAAAATTCGGGCGAAGAGTGTATGCGGTGGGAGGAAATCAGCAAAGTGCCATGATGATGGGGCTTAATGTTCGAAGAACGAAAATGCAGGCCTATGTTCTGAATGGTTTCCTTGTAGGCCTGGGCGGATTCCTATTCGGACTGAACAGCTGCGCCGGCTTTGTAGAGCAGGCAAAATGGCTTGAAATGGATGCGATTTCCTCAGCAGTCATTGGCGGAACACTACTAACGGGAGGAGTAGGAAATCCCATTGGAACCCTCTTTGGTGTTTTAATCAAGGGAACGATTTCTAGCCTGATCACGACGCAGGGTACCCTTTCCAGTTGGTGGGTACGCATTGCTTTATCCGCGCTGCTTTGCTTCTTTATCGTGCTTCAGAGTATTATCGTATCAAGAAACAGGAAAACTCGATAACGTGTTTTTTCTCCTCATATAACAAAACAAGGGCGTCTCAAATGATCACCGCAGAGATTTTGAGATACCCTTGTTTTTGTTGCCGAATCAATCGGTTCTGGTTATTTTGTCACAGGCTCCTGATATTCGTAATCAAACAGCTCTACTGTTGCTGATTCGATCATCTGGGGCTCGATGGGCTTGTCCTGTGCATTGGTTTTGACAGAAGCGATACGATCTACTTCCTCGATTCCTTCAATGACCTTGCCGAAACCGGCATACTGACCATCCAGATGAGGGGAATTCATGTGCATAATGAAAAACTGAGAACCTGCGGAATCTGGATGCATTGATCTAGCCATAGAGATGACACCGCGATCATGTTTGAGGTTATTCTCAACACCGTTGATTTTGAATTCGCCTTTGATCTGATATCCAGGACCTCCGGTGCCGATTCCATTGGGGCAGCCCCCCTGAATCATAAAGCCGGAAATGACCCGATGGAAGATAAGGTTGTTGTAATAGCCCTTCTGGACCAGAGAAATAAAATTATTCACCGTATTCGGAGCGATGTCCGGATATAGTTCCAACTTAATTTTATTTCCGTCTTTCATGTTGATTGTTACGATTGGATTACTCATTGAATACCATCCTTTATTTTTTTTCTATCTCTATTTTAGTATCTGACACTGCCATAGTAAAGAGTTTTTCCAAAGGAACCCGCATTTATAACATTTGGTTCATTTAGGCGGTAGAGACTCAGGCGTCTTCCAAAAAAAGGACAACCTGTTGTACCGCAAAGTAATTATAACGGGTAGCAAGCTAATCCTTTGGGGATATAAGGAAATGAAGTGGATCGCGGGCTAAAAATATTGAAATATTAACATTTAAACAGAAAATGCGTATGATCGTTTTGTGAATTTTGGTTTGACTGCATTGACTTTCTTGTAACAATATTGTAATATTTCAGTAAGTCATGAAACTGACCGGGAATACATATTATATAACTGGGTATGCTATTTCGAAGCATTATTTCAGTTTCCCAAAATTTGTACAAGGAGGGTTGATTAATAAATACGCTATCACTTAAGGAGAGAATCATATGAGTTTTAAAGATAGTTTTAAAATGAAATCATGCAAGGAATTTATAAATAAATGTAGATTAGATACAGCAGCAAAAGTGGAAAAAGCGGTAGAAACATTCGAAGCAAAATTGAAAGCTGGAAAAACCGCTGAAGTATTAAAAACAAAAATCAATGCGGGTAAAGCTTCCGAGTTATTCAAAGCAAAATTTATTGATTCAAAAGCCGCAAAGACACTGAAAGCAGGGCTGACTGATTTTAGGATAGATATATTAAGCCGTCTCAACACAAAAGCCAAAATCGGAATCGGAGTCGGAGCACTGTCGGTGATTGTAATCAGCACCGCGGTATTCCTGAATTCGGGCCCGGACGTTTATAAACTCACCATAAACGGTCAGGAGGCAGGTTACCTGCCTGATGGAGCCATGGTGGCAGAAAGCCTTGAAGAAATCAAAACCGATCTGTCAAAAGGTTCGGATGGACTGGAATTTATCGTGGATGACGAAGCCATCTCCTATGAAAAGACAGATTTAAAAGCCAGAAAAGTAACCTTCCTAACAGAGGAAGATCTGAAAAAAGCGATTCTGGCCGCTGATCTTTGTAAAGCCAGCGCCTGGGCTGTCACAATCAACGGAAATAACATTGTGGCGGCATCAACGGAGGCGGAAGCAAACAGTATCCTTGAGGGCGTTAAGAGCCATTACCTTACGCAAGGCTCTCAAGTGCTGAGTGCAGGTTTTGTTGAAGCGGTAGGTGTAACAAAAGCAGCAATCAATGCCGCAGATATTATGAAGGTTCCTGATGCCGTCAGTCTGATCTTGACAGGCACCAAAGAACCTAAGGTATACACCGTACAGGGCGGAGATACTCTTTGGGATATCGCGATCGCAAATGGGATGACTCCGGCAGAGCTGGAAAGCGCCAACCCGGGCTTCAATCCGGCTAAGCTTCAGATCGGACAGCAGTTGAATTTGTTCCAGATAAAGCCTTTCGTAACCGTTCAGACCAAAGAGGTCGTTGCTGCATCGGAAAAAATTGATTTTAAGACCATCTATGAAAACACAAACTCCTTATACAAAGGAGAAGTGAAGGTCAAAACACCTGGTGTATACGGCACAAAAGAAATCAGAACAGAAGTGACAAAAGAAAACGGTGTAGTCGTAGCATCTGCTCAGCTGGACGCAGTGGTAACCGCTGAACCCCAGGCTCAGGTTGCTTTAAAAGGAACAAAGTCTATCGCAACCTTCGCGGGAACCGGATCCATGTCCAGCCCCGTAAGTAAAATCGAAATCTCTTCTGCCTTCGGTGCATCCAGAGGAGGAAGCAGACACACGGGAGTTGACCTCAGAAATCCAAAAGGAACCCCAATCAAAGCGGCCGATGACGGCGTTGTTACTTTTGCAGCATATTCAGGCACCTACGGAAATGTGGTAAGACTGAGCCATGGCAATGGTCTGGAAACCTGGTATGCACACTGTGACACAATGAGCGTATCCGTCGGGCAAGTTGTGAAAAAGGGAGAAGTGATTGCTACGGTAGGGATCACCGGTCGTGCTACCGGATACCATGTTCACTTTGAAGTCAGAAAGAACGGTACGCCGCAGAATCCCATGAATTATCTGTAACAAAATATTCTCCGGATTGACGTGGTATAAAAGTTTTGATTCCAACAGAAAAATAATGTATAATTTTAGGGCAGGTATGAACCTGCCCTGTTATTTTATAATAAGACTGGGTAACATATTTTTATCTAGTGGAACGATACTTTTTATAAAGGAGCTGCTTTTTATGGCGTTTTTTAAAGATATTCAAGAGGATATTCATGCGGTGCTGAACCGGGACCCCGCAGCGCGGAACGGGTTTGAAGTGCTGATCTGTTATCCCGGTATCTGGGCTCTGATCTTACATAGGCCGGCCCACTGGCTGTATCTGAATGATCTGAAACTGCTCGCAAGATTGATTTCACAATGGGCGCGATTTTTCACCGGAATCGAGATTCATCCCGGTGCGGTAATCGGCAGAAGATGTTTTATTGATCATGGAATGGCAGTGGTAATCGGAGAGACGACAGAGATCGGCGATGATGTGACAATCTATCAGGCAGTTACCCTGGGCGGTACAGGAAAAGATACAGGGAAACGTCATCCTACCATCGGAAATGATGTTGTAATCAGTTCGGGAGCAAAGGTTCTGGGGCCGTTTAAAGTAGGAGATCACTCCAAAATCGGAGCAGGATCGGTCGTCTTGGAAGAAGTTCCTCCAAACTGTACTGTTGTAGGCATCCCCGGCAAGATTGTCAGAAGGGGAGGAAACAAGACCCAGGATCTGAACCAGACAGATCTGCCTGATCCGATTGCGGTAGAGCTGGAATGTCTTAGAAGACGTATCGTGATGCTGGAAAACAAGCTGAGGGAACTGGATACAAATGAGAGCTTGGTTTTGAACAATCGATTGAGAAGCGGCGTCGGTAAGGGACAGATTACAAGGCGACTAAAAAAATAAAGAAGGAAGGAAACGGAATGAAAATATATAATACACTCACAAGGAAAAAAGAAGAATTTGTACCAATTGACGAAAATGAAATAAAAATCTATGTCTGTGGTCCTACCGTTTATAACTATTTCCACATTGGGAATGCCAGACCCTTCGTTGTCTTTGATACGCTGAGGAAATATCTTACGTATCGCGGTAAGTCCGTTAAATTCGTACAGAACTTTACCGATGTAGATGATAAGATTATTAACAAAGCGAGAGAAGAGGGCGTTAAAGCCGGAGAAATCAGCGAGAAATATATCGAAGAGTATTATAAGGATGCAAAAGCGCTTAATGTTGAGAAGGCCAGCGTTCATCCCAAAGTTACGGAGAATATGACTGAAATCATAGATTTTGTTCAGGGGCTCATTGACAAGGGGTACGCATATGAAGCTGATGGAGACGTTTATTACAGTACTCGTAAATTCGATGATTACGGAAAACTCTCAAAACAGAATATAGAGGATCTGGAAGCAGGTGCTCGTATTGAAGTAGAGGAGAAAAAGCAGGATCCCCTTGATTTTGCACTGTGGAAGGCACAAAAGACAGATGACGAGCTGGCATGGAAGTCCCCATGGGGTCTGGGAAGACCGGGCTGGCACATTGAATGTTCGGTCATGTCCACCAAGTATCTGGGCGAAACCATAGATATTCATGCAGGAGGACAGGATCTGACCTTCCCCCATCACGAAAATGAAATTGCTCAGACAGAAGCGTATACAGGAAAACCGTTTGCAAACTACTGGATGCACAATGGATACATCACCATTGATAACGAAAAAATGTCAAAATCAAAAGGTAATTTTTTTACCGTACGGGATATCCTAGAGGATTATGATGGCGAGATTATGAGATTCTTTCTGCTGTCCGGCCATTACCGCAGCCCGATCAATTTCAGCAGAGACCTGATGGAACAGGCGAAAAACGCTCTGGCCAGAATGCAAAATGCAAAGAACAACCTTAAACACCTAGCGGAAAAAGGTGAGGGCAGTTTGATCGACAGCGAAAAGACAGCCTACGATGAACTTCTAAAATATCGGGAAAAATTCATCGCTGCCATGGAGGATGATTTAAATACCGCTGATGCCATCAGTGCGATCTTTGAGCTGATCAAGGATATCAACACCGCGGCCAAAGATGGAGCATCCAAAGAATTTGCCGAAAAATGTCTATCGTTGTTAGACGAATTGACTGCAGTTCTCGGGATTTTGAGAGATAAAGAAGAGTCAGGCGGGATCGACGAAGAAGTTCAAAAACTTGTCGACGAGCGCCAGGCTGCTCGGAAAGCCAAGGATTTCGCAAGATCAGACGAAATCAGAGATATCCTGAAGGCCAAGGGAATTACACTGGAAGATACGCCCCAGGGTGTGCGGATTGTTCACCAACAGTAAACTTGTGACCCTTAAACAGCATGCTAGAACCTAAAAAATATAGCGAAGAATTGGTTTTAACAAAGACCTTCCGAACTGATAAATGGTGCAGAATCGGAAGGTTTTCTATTTGTCCCTCTCCAGGAACAAACGTTATCGTGAGGGTTTAGCCGTCGTATGATGTTTTTAGAGAGTAAAACATCAAGACTCTGGGATGAAGGTAAGGGTTTCTTGTCGGTGTGTTTGCGAATTTTGCGAATGGCAGGAAAGGCAGCGCTGGAAAATTCCTTACTGCAGTGATCTATTGATGTAGGACTGTAAATGCTTAAATTTCAACGTTTCATGATTTTTATCTGGTAAGAGTGAAAAAGCAAGTATCTGAAAATGCATATCATTTCCAATCCTGACTATTTTTCCGGCATGTTATTTTTCAGAAAAACATTGCATATTTAACAAACGTTTGCTATGATGAATTTAATAAGAGATAGGGAGATGAGTCCAATTAGTATCACGATTAAAGATGTTGCTAGAGAACTAGGTGTTTCCTACTCTTCCATTTCCAGAGCTTTGAACGGAAAAGAAGGCGTCAGCAAGGAAACCCGGGATAAAATTCTAGAGATGGCAGAGAAAATGGGATACCAGCCTAATGATCTGGCCAGAGGCCTGGTGAATAAAATTTCAAAGACCGTGGGAGTTATCGTACCGGATATCAACAATCCTTTTTTCGGAGAAATCGTTGCGGGTATCACCGATGCTTCCAGTGAGAACGAATATAACATATTTCTATGCGTTTCGGGTTGGAGTGTAAAGCGGGAGAAAGAGTATTTCAATACGCTGATACAGAAGAGAGTTGACGGCATTATACTGAAATCCGTAGGGGATTATAACGATTATGAAAACATCAAGTCACCACTGATGATCATTGAACGGTATGACAGAAATCAAAAGTTTGATTCCGTCGAGGTGGATAATGAATTTGGTGGCTATCTTGCGACAAAACATCTCCTGGAATGTGGATATCGAAAATTGGGATTCATTTCAGGCCGAGAGGATGATTCTGCTTGCAAGCGACGACTGAGAGGTGCCCAAAAAGCCCTTGAGGAATACGGTCTGACCTTAAACAAGGATCTCGTAATAGAAGGAAGCTTCTCAATTGAGGGAGGCAGAGTAGCTGCAAAACAGCTATTTGAAAAGGGTCAGCCCATCGATGCAATCTTTGGGATGAATGATTTGATTGCGCTGGGTGCGCTCCAGTATTGTGATGAAACTGGGATTAGCATCCCTGATGAGGTTGGCGTTGTTGGATTTGATAATATTTCCTATGCCGGACTTCCTCAAATCAGGCTGACCACAGTGCATCAGCCTAAGTATGAGCTGGGTAAGATGCTCTTTGCGACTTTGCTTGAAGAGATACATAATAAAGAAGAGAAAAAACCTACAAAGAAAATTATACTGAATCCGGAGCTTAAAATCAGGAAGACAACCAGGGCGAAATAGAAAACAGAGAACCGGATTGCAGCAACAAGTAATAGATTGATGAGGTGAAGAAATGGTAACAAAAAAAATGACAATGGCCCAAGCTTTGCTCAAATTTCTTGACAACCAGTACATAAGCTTTGACGGCGAAGAGATTAAATTTGTTCAGGGAGTACTGGGTATTTTCGGGCATGGTATGGTAGTCGGACTGGGGGAAGCTCTGGAATCCGGTGATCACGGCCTTAAATTCATCCAAGGGAAGAATGAGCAGGGGATGGCACATATTGCCATGGGCTTTGCAAAACAGAAGAACAGAAGACAGATTCTGGCGGTCACCAGTTCTATCGGACCGGGAGCGCTGAATATGGTAACCGCTGCGGGAACTGCCACAGCCAATCGGATTCCGGTATTATTCCTGCCTTCTGATGCCTATGCCAGCAGACAGCCTGACCCGGTTCTACAGCAGATCGAGCAGACCTATGATTATAATGTAACTGCCAACGACGCATTCAAAGCAGTAAGCAAGTACTGGGACCGTGTTGCAAGACCGGAGCAGCTGATGACTGCAGCCATCAATGCAATGCGTGTTCTGACGGATCCCGCCGACACGGGAGCTGTAACCCTTTGCCTGCCCCAGGATGTCCAAGGCGAAGCCTTTGATTATCCCGTGGAATTCTTTGAAAAGAGAGTTCATTACATACAAAGAAGAGACATCGATCCTGTTATTTTAGAGAAGGCTGCGGCACTGATCGCATCCAAGAAAAAGCCATTCATCATCTGCGGCGGCGGAGTGAAATATTCCGATGCAGCGAAAGAACTGGCTGCTTTTGCGGAAACCTTCAAGATTCCTTTCGGAGAGACACAGGCCGGAAAAGGCGCTGTACTTTTTGACCACCCGATGAATATGGGCGGAGCCGGACTGACCGGTGCGTCTGCAGCCAATCAGCTGGCGCAGGAAGCAGACCTGATCATCGGGATCGGAACCAAGCTCAACGACTTCTGCACCTGTTCCAAATGGCTGTATCAGAATGACGACGTATCCATGCTGACCATCAATTTGAACAGCTTTGATGCATATAAGATGAATTCACTGCCGGTAATCGCTGATGTGAAACTTGCACTTGAGGGGCTTTCCAAAGCACTCAAGGAAAAAGGCTATCAGAGTTCTTATGTGAATGAGATCACTGAAGCAAGACAGGAATGGGATCAGGAAGTAGACCGTCTATATGCCATTGAAAATGAGAACGGTCTGGCCCAATCCCGCATCCTCGGTGAGCTCAATGAGAAGCTTATTGAGAACGATGGCATCATTGTCGCTGCATCAGGAAGTTTGCCAAGTGACGTACAGCGGGTATGGAGATGCAGAGACGAGGGCGTGTATCATGTGGAATACGGTTTCTCCTGCATGGGATACGAAGTAGCAGCGGCAGTCGGCGTAAAACTGGCTGAGCCTGACAGAGAGGTCTATGTACTGCTTGGTGATGGAAGCTTTAATATGCTTCATTCCGAGTTTTTAACCAGTTTGCAGGAGCAAATTAAAATCAACGTGATCCTTCTGGATAACCACGGCTTCCAGTGCATTCACAACCTCCAGAGAAGCCAGGGAATTCCCAGCTTCGGCAACGAATACCGGAAGAGAGAAATAGAAACAAATCGTTTGACCGGCGACTATCTTGCTGTGGATTATGCAATGGTAGCAAGAGGTTACGGTGGAAACGGTTACGCTGCAAAAACTGTAAAGGAAATCGAAGAAGCTTTCGCGAAGCTGAAGAAGAGCGAAGTCAGCAGTATCGTGGATATCAAGACATTGCCCGGAACGATGACTGATGGTTACAATGCTTGGTGGAGAGTAGGTACCGCACAGGTTTCCGCGCATCCTTCTGTTGAGGCAGCAGCAAGAGACATTCAGGAACACGTTGCTAAGGCAAGAATGTACTAGTATAAACAGCACTTTCGTAAAAATATTCTGCGCCAAACATTAAGGCAGCTGGTACTGGATATACTAGCGGAATGTAGCTTTTCATACAGTGAATGTATGAAAAAATTAAATATCATAAAGACTAAACAAAAACTATGGCAGGGGCCTTGCTTGAACAAAACAAGTTAAGGAGCCCGCCTGGTTATAGATTTTCAATACAAAGACTCAAGAAAAAAACCAAAAACAAATCAAACGTAGTATCCGCTATTAGCCAAAGATCATGAGAAATTTTGTGAACATATAGAATAAAAAATAACACGAAGAATAAATCAGCAGTCAACAGGCTAATAAGTAAGAGAACAATCACTAAAGGATGGTAAAAGAGTATGGAGAAGAAAAGAATCAGAATCGGAATTGCTCCAATCGGCTGGACCAACGATGACCTGCCGGATTTA
>JAQSXD010000328.1 GCA_029266295.1 Bacillota bacterium
ATCGAAGGGAAGGAAGCGGCAGCTAAAGGGAACTATCAGTTGCAAATCAAGCGTTATGATATTGCAGAAACCAAGGGAAGCTTCCACGTCAAAGATTTTTCAAAGGAAAAGCTGAAGCTTTTCATACATGCTGACAAGGCTCATGTGATCAACATTCTGCCCGGCGGTGTCGTTACCAGTAAGGAAACTGCGGAAATCAGACGGGACGAAAATGATGCGTTTTGTTATGATGAAAATGCTGATATCGTCAAGGTTGCAGTGGTGGAGCGTCATCAGAACACAGGAAATGTAGCCGTGGCTCTGCTGAAAGGTTATGGTATTAAAACAGGAGCAGTTGCTCTTTCCATCGCCCACGATTCCCATAATATCATTACAGTTGGGGTGAATGATGAGGATATGGCCTTTGCAGTCGAAGCGTTGATCAAACAGGACGGCGGGATTATTCTTGTGAACGATCAGGAAGTTCTGGAACGCATGCCCATGCCAATCGCAGGCCTCATGAGTGATCAGAGCGGTGAGTGGATTGATGAAACATTGACAAGGATTCATCAAGCAGCCCACGAAGTTCTGAAAGTCAATGAAGATGTAGAACCTGTCATGACGCTTTGTTTTATGTCTTTGGCGGTAATACCGGAGCTCAAACTTACCGATATGGGGCTGTTTGATGTGACGAAATTTGAATTTATCCCAATTGAAGCCCAATAAGGGCTTTTCACAGTTGATAAACCCTTTTATTGAGAAAGGGCTGCATGTTATGGTGCAGCTCTTTCTTTTGCGAGCTGCAAAACTCTGACAAAAATCGAATCGTTCTGTATTCAGCGGAAAACTTTAATAGAATTCTAATCTTCCCATATTCAATTGTTAATCTTTACCGAATATACTTATAAACGGTACAGGAAATTTAATACAATTAATAATCTTATTTTCCTGTCAAATGAATTATATTTTAGGAGGATCACAAATGGATCAATTCGCAAAGAAGTGGGATAACAAACCGGAAAACAAATGGGATATCTCAATGAAAAGCTTTGTTTTGCCCGCTATTTTTCTTGCAATCTTTTGGGGACTGGCAATTCTGCTTTCGATCCAGTCAGGTGCAGTGTTCTACTTATTGAACTTCGGATACATAGGCACCTCGGTTGCAATCGGAATTTTTTTAATCCAGACATTACCGAAAAAACATAAAGTGTGGGGAAGAAGAACTTCTCAACTATTAGTAGGCTGCTATATGCTTTTTTTTCTCGGTTTTTTTGGCAGAGAAAATATGCAGATTGAAGGGTTTTTCATGTTGCTGTTATCCGGTGTATTTGCTGCTGCAACCATGCATTATTTGATCGCCAAAATCGCCGGGCCGCTGATATTCGGCCGTGCGTGGTGCAGCTATGCCTGCTGGACAGCTATGGTTTTGGATTTATTGCCTTTTAAAAGACCTCAGCAGAAACGAATCAAATATCTCGGTGCGTTCCGATACTTGTATTTCTTTCTTTCCTTAAGCCTGGTTCTGGTGATTTGGTATGTGTTGAAAGATCCGGTGAAGCCTCAGTCAACCACGGAACTTTACTGGCTAATTGGTGGAAACCTTTTGTTTTACAGCGCCGGAATTCTATTGGCATATCGTTTGCGGGACAACAGAGCTTTTTGTAAATATCTGTGCCCAATCCCGGTATTTCAAAAGGTCACCTCAAGATTTGCGCTGTTCAAGATTAAGATTGATCCTGTAAAATGTGTAGACTGCGGTAAATGTGAACAGGTATGCCCCATGGATATCAAACTGCTGGAATATAAGAACAATGCGCAAAGAGTATTGTCAACGGAATGCATTTGGTGCAGTACTTGTATCTATGAATGTCCGAAAGCCGCGGCGTCAGTAACTGTAGGCTTTGATATGGGCAGAAAAGAACGCTTGTATTTTCGGTGAACGATTATATTTTGGATAACCATGCATTTATATTGCAGACAATTTAAACGAATCAGTTTCGTTTTCTCTATCGGCTGAATAGTATGATCATTAGGGAGCTTGCATCATCCTCGATTTTAAAAGGATGATACAAGCCGGATGATATCGAAACTTCACCTTTGAAAGAGAGAATCATGATGTCAACACAAACCATTCCTCTGGAACCGGAGGATCAAAAGAGAACCGATTTTGGATATCCTGTACAAAATGAAAGGATATCGATACAAGTGGACAAATACTTTGGGCGGTTCATGGATTTTATAGGCCAACGAAATTTGGATGGAGTAAAGGATGCTATCAAACAGAATTTACTTCATCAGAAAATAACAGATCCCGGCAGCTATCAAGCAATTGTTAATTATTATAACAAGTACAGCAGTTTATGGGGAGGATATGATCCCGAGAAAGGGATCTACGATTTGATAGAAAACAGGGCGGATGCGCTGGTAAACCATAAGCAGGATTTTGAATGGCTGTATAGCCGGCTGGGAGACTATCGATCCAAAAAGATTTTGCTCAATATTTTAACCTACTGGCTAAAAACGGACAAAGCTCTCATTGGCAGTATCTGCGATAAGTGCTTTTCACAATATTATGATTTTGATTTAATCCACTGTGATGAAAAAGAAGTTTTTGTGGACGTGGGCGCTTACATCGGTGACTCACTGATTGAGTATACCAATATGTACGGTAGGGATTGCTATCAGAAGATCTATTGCTATGAAGTCGTACCTGCTAATGTTGAGAGAATTTGTAAGAACGTAGAGGCGTTTAACTTAAAAAATGTAGAGGTCAAAAGCAAGGGCGTTGGTGATAAAAATGGAGTTCTTTATCTGGAGCAGGACGGGGTCTCCTCCGTCAATCAACTTTCACAATCAGGCTCCATTGAGATTCCGACGGTGGCTATCGATGAGGACATTGAAGGACCTGTGACCTTCATCAAAATGGATATCGAAGGCGCGGAGGAACAGGCGATTATGGGATGCCGGAAAAAGATCAAGGAGTATCATCCCAAACTTGCTCTCAGCGCTTATCATAATCACAAGGATCTTTGGAAGCTGGCGCGTATTATTGACGAAACGGATTCATCGTACCGATTCTATCTGCGTTATTACGGTTACCCGATGCTGCCGACGGAATATGTACTCTTTGCAATATGATTGTATTGTAACAAGAGCTGTGAACTAAAAAAGAAGCATTGCAAATGATCATGCAATGCTTCTTTTTTTATTTTAAGAAGGCAATGATCCGGAATCCAGTAGATTTAAAACCTGTTTAGCAGTATTCTCATCAATTACAAAATAGTGGATTACTTTCGTTCTCAGCGCGCCGATAATCGCAAAGATCTTGCTGCTTCCGACGGCGATGGCCATTACGTTCTTTGTTGCTTTCAATATCGTTCCATCTACACCAATGATCTTATTGTTATAGTCGCATTCAATAAACTCGCCTTTAATATTAAACCTGCGAGCGCAGAGGTCACCTACGACCAAATCGGAATACTTGGCAATCTCCTCCAGGATATTTTGACCGCCGCATCGAAATTGGCGAAGCTCGTCACGTTCTTGAAGTTTTCCAATGCCAAGAACAGCATAATCCATATTCTGCCATCGATCCAGGACAGGCTGCATAAACGTACTTTCTATGAGCCGTCTTTTATCTTCCAACGTCTCAACAAAGCCAGGGGCGTAGATAAATAACGGATATCCACGCAACTTATCTGCAAACATTCGAATACTCTCATTTAATTGGTGCTCCTGGGTCAGCAGCGGAGATGCTCCGACCATTGGTACAACACTTACGTCACACAAGTCAGTATCGCTAGGGAATGATTGCATGAAATCATAACAAGTATGACCCCAGGCAATTCCGATGGAAGAATGGCTGACAAAAAGATCTGCCGCAAATCGGGTTGCCTGTGAATTGACAACACGCAGGAGAACCTCGTCGTTATGCGTTCCGTTGGGAACAACGATACAGTGCCGGAGTGCGAATTCTTTTTCAAACCGTTCCGCCAGTTCTCTATTGTTAATAGAGGGATCTTTTACTTGAACCTGTACGATTCCACTGTTCTTTGCTTCTGTCAAATACATTGATACGGCCGAACGGGAAATGCCAAATATATTTGCTATTTTTTCCTGAGTCAGCCCTTGATGATGATACATCTTTGAAATTTCAACAAGTTTTTGAATATCCGAATGATCCATAGTGTTCCTCCTAAACTGGTAACTGAGTTATTATACTACACATCAATCATCGCTGTCAAAAGTTATGGAAAAATTTTTGATGCATTTTTAGACTGCAATAGGAGATATATTCTCTGTGACCTGCCATAGGGTCTCTTTGCTTCAGAGCGTGTTAAAATGGCGATGACAGCAAATAGTAGATAAAAATAAAGCAGAAGGAACAAGGTGACGTATGACATATCGCATATCATATGTCATAGATGTTCTTCGTTCAAAATATCGTTCGCACCTACGGATTGTTGATAAAAGATACATCGGCTGTTCGAAATTATGAAGAGAAATATGACGAATGTTCTCGGAAATGGAGAATATTCTTTTGAACCCCATACCACAAAAACCAATTTGAGCGGTGATTGAAAAATGTTATGACAATATTCAAAACATGATTGACATCGGATTCTACGTTTGATAATATTAAAACGAAATTGAAATATGTAATGACATATGTCAAATGCCGGGGAATGATACTTGCCAAACGAAACCTTGTGGGTTATGGATGCATCCATCGATATATAAAACCCGTAAATAAAGGAATAAGGAGAGGATAACATGGAAAAGAAAGTATTGGCACTCATCTTGGTTATTGCTATGATGCTGGGTCTGGCCGCTTGCGGTAAACAGGCACCTGCATCCTCAGGTTCTGCTGCGGA
>JAQSXD010000013.1 GCA_029266295.1 Bacillota bacterium
GGGGACTGCGATGATCATAGACATGATAATCATCACGATGAGGAAAATCCCGCCTCCATTGCTTCCGATCAAATACGGGAATCTCCAAATAGCCCCCAATCCTACAGCATAACCGATTGCAGACATTAGAAATCCATACATACTTCCCCACTGTTTTGTTTCAACAGCAATGCTCACATTATTATCGTCCATTTTGATCTCCTCTCAAATTAAATAATTTTAAAATTTGATTCTTTGGATATCTGGTTCAACATGCAAGCCAAATTATTTTTTCGTTACCACGTGCAGCTGGTTAGTTGCCGTGTGCGGCCAGTTTTTTTCGGTCAACATTCTTAAATCTCGACCATGCAAGTTCAGTGGCATCGAATTCAGTTTTTTCTCCTGTGATCATTTGGGAGATTAGCAGTCCCGTAATGGGAGCCAATGCCACCCCATCCCCTTCATGCCCTGCTGCAATGTAAAATCCGGGCACTTCTTCAACGCCGCTGACGATAGGCAGATGATCAAGGCAAAAAGGTCTGATGCCTCCAAAGCTTCTGATACAGTTCATATCTTTTAAGATAGGAAAGAATCGTATCGCTCGTTCTGCAATCGCTTGCATAATTTCATATTCCACCTTGATGTCATAGCCTCGAAACAGTCTGCATCCGCCAACAATGGTATTTCCGGAATGGGTTGTTTCAATATTCAAGCACACATTATGCCTTTCCACCAATTCGCTGACGGGCCTCTTGAAATCAGCAAAGAACTTTGCCAGCCAATAACCGAACTCTAAAACCTCCGTATGTGCGATGGTCTCAGATTTTTCGGTAACCAGCAGAATTCCCTTTCTCGGTTCAATAGGAATATCCAGGCCGACCATATTTCCAATTGCAGGAGCCCATACGCCGCAAGCATTGACCACCTTATCCGTCAGGAAGGTTTCTCTGTCCGTGATCACTGCTTCAACCTGATTTTTTTTATTCAGCCTGATCCCTGTCACCTCATGATGGGTATAAACATCTAATCCATATTTCCTGCCCTCCTCGACAAAGCCAAGACATACTTTATAGGGATTCACAAGCCCGTCTGATTCAGTCCAGAGACCACCCTTTAAATCCTTTGCAAGATACCTTTCTCTTTCGCACATCTCCTTCTGATCGATTACCCTCATATCAAAGCCCTGAGCGCTTACCTTAGCCGCATAATCCGCTGCCGCTTCCATCTCCTGGTCGGTTTCGCAAACATACATAAACCCACAGCTCTCAAATTCAATATCATAAGAGAACTCCTTTACAAGCTTGCGATACAGCTCGACGCTGTGATAGCCCTGCAATACATCAATGCCCGGTTGTTTATCGCTGATGAGCGTGGCACCGTCTGTGTGGCTTGCGGTTCCAGAGGCGATGTCGTCGCGCTCCAAAAGCGCAACGCGAAGCCCTTTCTTTGCCAGAAAGTATGCAGTGCTGGTTCCTTGTAAACCGCCGCCAATTACAATCGCATCATAGTATTTCATTCTTTCATCCCTCCCGCTAAGGTGCCAAAAGTGATCGGTCTTGCAGGCGGCCTTATGCTGGAACAGCCCGCTTCCTCAGGGCTGATTCCAAGCTCCTGGCAGAGAATCTGCTGCACCATTTTTTCACAGGTTCGCCCCTGACATAGGCCCATGCCCGCTCTGGTTCTTCTTTTTACGCCTACGACATCTCTTGCGCCTTGCGCAATTGCTTCCTTAATTTCACCGACGGTCACTTCCTCGCATCGACAGACAAGCATATCGTCATCAAATTTACTATCCATTTGCTGCGCCTCCCTCTTAATCCTATAAACAAATCTCGCTCATTTTCTTTTCATGCTTCTGACTTCATCTGCAAACTCTTTTTCAATCGCAACAGTGACAACCGGTGTCCTGTCATATGCTTTAGGGTTCAGAACTTTTATGATCCTGCCTTTGCAGACGACTTCACCAACTCTGTTCACTGCCTCTACGATCTCATCTTTGACAGGCAGAGGAACATATTCATAAGGAAACGATACTGTTGCCTCATCACCAGAATAGGTCTTGTCAACCGTAAAGATCGCCAGTCCCGGACATTTTGCAATGCAAATGCCACAGCCGGTACACAATTTTTCGTTCAGCATAGGCAGAGTCGTAATCGGAGCCCCAATTTGAATCGCATTTCTAGGACATGCGGCTTCACATGGATTACATGGGATTTCCTGTATACATTCAATTACTGCCACGGGGCCTTGCTTAAATCGCTCTTCAGAGGGAAACAGACCAAACTGCTCCAGCTCTTCTCGCGTGATATATCCACATTCTTCCAGTGCCATATTCTCTCACCTCTTTCAACTCTTGTTTCGGCATCTACTTGGCGCATTCGGGAAAAGCAGCAAGGATCTGATTCTTCGCCACCATTCTCTTTTCTCCGAAGGGCCCCATCCTCAGGCCATCCAGCCGTTCCCAGATATCATCTTTTAATGCGCTTGCATCTGTTTGCGTCAAATAACCCAAGCGTTCCGCCGCGGCCACACCGGCCAGCCTTCCTTCTTCCAACGCAGTGTTTGCTTCCTCCACTCCAGTGGTGTCTCCAACGACGTAGATCCCCGGCTGAGTTGACTCCATATTGCGGTCATGCTTTGGCACCCACCCTCCGAATGCTGCGTTGTAGACACACTTGAGATCGTGCAGCCGAACCAGATCCGAAATCGGTTTTAGCCCTGCTGCCAGCGTCACCACATCTGCTTCCAGGACTTTCTCTGTCCCGGGAATGGGATTCCAGCTCCTGTCAAGTTCTGCAATGACCACTTCAGAAACCCGTTCCGTCCCTTTCGCTTCAATGATGGTATGACTGGTATAGATCGGGACTCCAGCTCTGCGAATCTTCGCAGCATGCACACCATATCCACCGATCTTTGGCGCCGCTTCAATCAGGGCGACCACATCACAGCCTGCCTGCATCAGCTGATACGAGACAATGAGTCCTACATTTCCGGACCCAAGCATGACAACCTTGTTTCCCGGCTTGACTCGGTTTACATTGATCATCGTTTGGGCTGCCCCTGCTCCCATAATTCCGGGCAGCGTCCACCCTTTAAACCGAACTACATTCTCTGATGCACCAGTGGCAAGTATGATTTTCTGGGCTTGAATGTTCACCAGTTCCTTTTCGCCGCTGTCCAGACCTTTTTCGATGGAAATAATCCTGTCATGGAATAAGCCTACTGCGGCACTGTTGACCCAGATCTCCACGCCATATTCTTTTGCTTCGGTAAGCAACTGATTTCCGATATCAATTCCTCTTGTCCCTGAGCGGTGAGCACTTGATCCGAAAAACTTATGTATTTGCTTGAATAACTGACCCCCGGGCTTAAGGTTCAGGTCTACGACCAGAACTTCTTTTGCACCGGCTTTCGCCGCTTCAATTGCCGCCGCTAATCCAGCAGGACCTGCCCCGGCAATTACAATTTCTTTACTAATCATCTTCTCCGTCTCCTTCCCCCACTCCATATTGCGTCTTAATAACCATACCCTGCTCTACTGGAGTGATACAGGTTCTGACATTCGGCTTTCCGTTGACAATCATCGCACAGTCTGTACACTGCCCGATTCCGCAGAATAATCCTCTTGCTTCTTTCCTCTTCACCGTATAGCGGTTGATGATCATATTTTCTGCGAGAAGGGCTGCTAAAATGGGTTCCCCTTCTTTTGCCATGAGGGGTTTTCCATCAACAGTAATTTCTACTAGTTTTGCCGTTTCTTCCTGTCCCAGTATCACATGCTCCGTGATTCTCATGCACATTTTGTCACCTCCTATAGTGTAACGTTTGCACCGTTCTTTTCTCCTGCCTGATACGTATACCTCCCTTGGGAATTGTTTGCGATACACGGATCAGGCGGATATTTCGGAAGGGTATCCGAGAGACTTTAGCTGTTCAAATCTACCGCTGCTTTTTTCTTTTCTGTATAGAGCTTAACATCCTTCACAATAATAAATAGAATGAAGGCACAACCCACAAGGCCTGAAATCGGATAGAGAATATTGATAATCTGATTGAATGGAATGAAGGTTCCGCCAAATACACCCGCAACCGTAACGGCGGCAGTAATGATTCTTGACCTGGTTGACTTGTCTTCCGCAAACCTGCCTGATATCAACCACAGATACCCCGTAATCGTTGTAAAGATTCCTAAAATCAGAATGATAGCAAAGGTCCACGATAACGATGGAAGCATATGCTGCATGGCAGCAAGCAGAGGAATCTGTGCACCGCTTTCAATGATCCAGTCAATATTGAGCAAGATTGCAATCAGGACAAGAAGCACGCCTGCGTGGAAGAAAATTCCTGAGAAAACACCTGAGACAACGGCCTCTTTTTGGTTCGCCGTCTGTTTCCCAAGAGAAATCAGAAATGGGATGGATACGATCAGACATAAACCGCCATAGAACAATGCGGAAAGAACCGGATGATAGGTTCCAAAAACACCTGCTCGCAGCACCTTGCCTTCGGAAACATAACTTGGCAGATTGGACATGGACTCGGAAAGTCCCACTGGGCTGGAAGCCGATGCATAAATGCCGATTGCTACGACATAGACAATAATTACAACACCCAGAAAGCCCAACACCTCTACAACTCGCTTTAGTCCGAGCATTACCGTACCGGCCGCAGCAACCCCAAGCAGCACGGCACCGACATAGATGGGAACGCCGAAATATTGATTAATCGTGGAGCCGCAGCCTGCAAACATGGCAATTGCAATGCCGAATACGATTACCAGGCAAAACCAGTCAAAGAAATAGCCGACGTATTTGCCGCAATAATAGCGATAACATTCACTGGGATTTTCAAATTGTTTCTCTTGTCCGGTCCGATAGCAGCTGATGGTAAAGTAAACCGTCATAACCATCGAAACAATAATTGCCAGATAGTTTGCCGGGTTTCCCCAGCCTCCGAAGAACTGCAGAACCTCCTGTCCTGTAGCAAATCCAGCTCCAATGGTGTAGGATGCATATGCACCGCCCACCATCAGCATACTTTTAAAGTTTACCGTTTGATTTTTTTCCATAATCTTACTCCTTATCAAGTCATAATTGTCTGGTTTAAACCGTTTTATGCCACGCTAAGTTGGGGACTGATGTACCGGCACATTCCCTGTGCCATTTTTTGGTACATCAGCCCGTGAGTTGAGAAATACATTGGAACATTAGCAAACTTTGATTGGGCTCTGGCTTTTTTCAATTATTGGACGGGCTGCGCTCATTCGGGTACGCTGCAGATAAATTCCATCTCGACCTTGACGCCGGGAACCATCTGGCAAACCTGAACACAGGCTCTTGTAGGAAATGGATTGGATGGTACCAATTCTCTGTAGGCACGGTTTACTTCACCATAATCATTGAAATCCGTTACGAATATTCTGCAGGTCAGAATATCCGCCAAGGTTCCCCCTACTTCTGCCAATGCCAGTTCAGTATTTTTCAATGTCTGAATGGTCTGCTCATAAGGGTCTGCGCTGATGATGTCTCCGCTTGGAAGGGTTGCGATTTGTGTGGTGAAGAATAAATCACGATACTTCGTTCCCTGCACATATGGACCATGTACTTCACCTAGGTTTTTTTCATTGTAAATTGCCGTCTGTTTCATGAAATCTTCTCTCCTTATCAAAATTTTTTTAAAAAAAATAACAAACTATTTCTTAAGCTTACCAGCCACATCCCGATTGACAAGATTGGCAGGAATTTTCCCTCCATGCAGAAGCTCCACCAGTTGTCTGAGCGAGATGATTCTCGCATCTTCAAAGGCTTGTTTGGACACGAATGCAGCGTGGGGCGTAATGACACAATTCTCTAGCTCGAAAAGTTCAGACGTTTCATTTGCTTCGTCCTCGATTACATCAACCGCAGCGCCTCTGATCCAGTTTTCTCTCAGCGCCTTTACCAGAGCCGGCTCGTCAACGACCATTCCTCTCGCGGTATTGATGAAATAGGCTGTAGGTTTCATCTGTTTAAACTGCGCTTCTCCCATCATGTGGTATGTTGCGGGCCTGCCAGGCTTGGATTCGGTAACGAGAGGACAATGCATGGAAACAAAATCAGAAGACCGCAGCAGCTCATCCAGTGTCTCTACTTTTTCAACGCCGAATTGGCTCAAATATTCAGCAGTTTTTGTCGGCGCCCAGCAGATCACATTCATTTCCATCGCCTTCAGGATTGGAATCATGTATTGGGGAATGCTTCCGAAGAAAACCAGGCCGACGGTCTGCCCGGCAAGGCGTTCGGGCATACCGCCAAGAAGCGGGTTCCAACTGCCAGCTCTTACGCTTCGATCAAGCATTGTCAGTTTTCTGACAACGTCGATCATAAGTCCTACTGTATGTACCGCTACCTCCGGCGTACAAAATCCGGGGCTGTTGGTTACCGCAATCCCGTGTTCCGTTGCTGCCTTGATGTCTACGTTGCTGTAGCCGATGGCCTGCAGTGCAATGATTCTTGTCTTATCCAATTTCTCAATGACATCGTTTGTAATTTGAAAAAACTCCACTACGATGCCGTCTGCATCTTTGACTGCTTCCACAAAAGCTTCGGGTTTATCTCTGTCTTCACCGTTCTTAAATTCAATCAATTCAATATCATCGACGCCCCAATCTGCTAATTTCTGATTTTCAAAGTCCACTGTATCGTCGACATTGTAATAAACGACCTTGCTCATAATCACCCTCCTTGATCTGAATGAAGTTCGGACTAGCTTTTATTCGTACGCCTTTTCCAGTATTTCAAGAATATCCTTCTCTTGAAGCTTACACGGATTGACCGCTAAGAGGCGATACCCCATTGTTCCCTTGATAATTTCGGGAAAGTGCTCCAGAGTAACCCCAACCTCTATTAATTTGAGAGGAACTCTGACATCCATCGCAAGCTTAAACACAGCGGAGGCAGCCTTGTCTGCTGCTTCCCGTAAGGTCAGCTTGTCGACATCTTCACCGAGAGCGATGGCGATATCTCTAAATTTTTCAAGATTTCCAACCACATTGCGTTCCATCGCATAGGGGAGAATCAGTGCATTTGCCACACCGTGAGCTACATGTGCAACCCCGCCCATAGACTGAGCGATTCCATGGACAACACCGAGTCCGCCGTTCATAAAAGCCACAGAGGCAATGGAGCTGGCAACTGCCATATTGCTTCTGGCCTCAACATCGCTTCCATTTGCAACGGCAGTTCTCAGATATTTTCCAATCAGCCTCATTGCCTGCAGCGCCATTGCGTCACTGACAGGATTTGCATTCAGTGATACATAGGCTTCAATTGCATGGGTCAGCGCATCAAGTCCCGTAGTAGCGGTAACAAAACCAGGCATCCCAAGTTGGCAGGCCGGATCGATGATCGCCAGTTTTGGAACCAGATAATCGTGGGTAACCGACAGCTTAATTTTATTTTGATTGTCTGTAATTACAGCCGCCGCAGTCATCTCACTGCCGCTTCCCGCTGTGGTCGGAACACAGATAAGCGGCATGCATGGGTTGGTCACTGTCTTTGTCCCGCCAAACAAGTAGTCTCTGACAGATCCCGCATTGGTCTGAAGCAGGCAGATGGACTTTGCCGTGTCGATGGGGCTGCCGCCCCCCACTGCAACCACAAGATCCGCTTCGCTCATTTTTAGAACTTCCGCAGTACGGTCAACGGTTTCAATATCAGGATCGGGAATGATATCAGAATAGATCTCATAAGGCAGTTTTGCATTGTCAAAACTTTCTATAATCGGATTCAAAATATTTATTTTCAAAATGTTTGGGTCGGTCAAAACAAACACTTTAGAAGCTCCCAATTCCTTACAAAATTCCGCTGTACTTTTACAAATACCATTTCCAAATTTAATTCTGGCCGGCATTTTGAATTGAAAATCTTTCATTGTAACCTCCTACAGTGCCTTCAGGGCTTCTTCGAAGATATCCAGTCCTTTGTCCAGCTCCTCTTTTTTCACATTCAGCGGAGTCGCAAACCGGAATCCATTTCCGTGTACGCCGCAGCTTAACGTCAGAAGGCCGTTTTTAAAGCAGTAGTCCTTAACTTTATTTAGCGCATCCGCATTGGGCGATTTGTCTTCAGGATGGACAAATTCCACACCGATCATTAAGCCAAGACCTCTCACATCCCCCATAACCGGGTGTTCCTTTTGCAGTTTCAGAAGTCTTTCCTTTAAATACGCCCCCTGCGCGTTACAGTTTTCAAGAATATGTTCCTCTTTAAACGCCTCCAGCACCGCCAGGCCAGCTGCTGCACAAACCGGATGTCCACCGAAGGTGGTTCCATGCATACCGGGCTTCCATGCACTCATAATCTCTTTGGTGCTTACGATTGCAGACATGGGGAATCCTCCGGCAATGGCTTTACCCAGCGTCATAATGTCAGGAACAACACCGAAATGCTCAGACGCGAACATTTTTCCGGTTCTCCCATATCCTGACTGAATTTCATCGAATACCAACAAAATGCCGTGCTTGGTGCAGATTTCCCGAAGCGCCTTCATATAGTTCACCGGAGGAACCACATATCCGCCTTCTCCAAGAACCGGTTCGATGATAACCATGGCAACATTATCAGCCGGAATGAGTCGGTCAAAGATCTCCTGCAGTTCACTCAGACATCTTTGCGTGCATTCTTCCTCTGTGGTTCTGTAAGGAATTGGATAAGGGGCAAAATAAACGCCTCCAAGCAGCGGTTCGTAGTTGTTTCTGTATTTTGAATTTGATCCGGTTATGCTGGTTGCCCCTAAGCTTCTGCCATGGAAGGAACCCTTAAAAGCAATGATCCCGGGACGTTTTGTGTAGCTTCTGGCTAGTTTGATGGCTCCGTCATTTGCTTCTGAGCCTCCATTACTGAAAAAGGTCACATTCAGTTCACCGGGAGTAACCTTTGCCAGTTCCTCTGCCAGCTTTAAAGTGGAGGGATAGTTTACCAGATTAAAGGATGCTGAGATCAATTTCTTCGTCTGTTCGCAGGCTGCCTCGACCACTTTCGGATGACAATGGCCAAGTGCGTTTACTGCGATCCCCTGAACGAAGTCCAGATATTCATTTCCATCCACATCCTTGACGTAACACCCTTGTGCACTTTCAACGACAAGATTCGTCGCCTTTGCAAGTACGGGACTTAGATATTGCTTGTAATCGTCAAATTTCATTCTACTTTCCTCCTATCTGAATCGTTTATTATTTCATTTATAGATAAAGGCACAGCAGTCAGCAGGTTTGCTTTGATATCCCCATTCTTGTTGATAGAGGTAGGGGAACCTTTCTTCTGTGCCTGTATCATCCTCCCTGGGGAAATCACAGTAGAACTTTGCTGCTATTCTTCCAGATTCCCATTTGTTCCGCTTCTTTTACCAGTTGATCCTGGAAGTCAGGATGCGCAACGGAGATCAAGAGTTCCGCTCGTTCCCATGTGGATTTTCCTTTTAGATTCACAGCCCCGTACTCTGTAACGATATAGTGGGTTGCGCTTCTTGGAGCTGATACAATGGATCCCTCCGGCAGCCTCGGTGTGATTAGAGATTCCAAACTTCCGTCCTTGTTCTCTCGTACGGAGGGAGTACATAGGAAGCTCTGACCGCCCTTTGACTTAAATGCACCCATTACGAAGTCCAGCTGACCGCCGGTACCGCCGATATGCTGAAGGCCTGCAGATTCTGAATTTACTTGTCCAAAGAGATCTACCTGCAGACAGCTGTTTATGGATACAACATGATCGTTGGCCGCAATAACCTCCAGAGCGTTTACATAATCTACCGGAGCGATATAGCCCATAGGATTGTCTTCCAGAAAATCATAAACCTCATGTGAGCCCATAGCAAATGTAAAAACCATTTTTCCTTTGTTTGTATTCTTATTTCCGGTTATTTTCCCTTCTTTATACAGGTTTACATAAGCATCCACGAACATCTCGGTATGTACGCTGAGATCATTGATATCCGATTCAGAGATCATGGACCCTACATAGTTGGGCATCCCTCCGATTCCCAGCTGCAGTGTGCTGCCGCTGCGAATCCGCTCCACGATATGGCCTGCAATCTTTTTTTCCGTCTCACTGGCAGGTTTTGCAATGAGCGTCGGAAGGCTACCGTTGGAACCCTCTACGATCAGGTCAATCTGCGAAATATGAATGCTGTTTTCAAGCCCATGCACCACCGGCTGTTTCTCATTCACTTCAACAATAATCTTTTTTGCCGCTGCGAAGATTCCCCAATATTCCGCTGCCTGAGGACCGAAATTAAAGTTGCCGAAGCGGTCCATTGGTGCCACCTGAAGCATAACCACATCAATATCGCCCACGTTTTCAGCCCAAAGTTTGGGGTTTTCACGAAATTGTACCGGGATAAACCAGCATCTTCCCTCTTTGTTCATCTTTCGGTCAAGTCCACTCATATGCGTGCTGAGATACTTAAAATGTTTTGAGTCCGGATCCGCTTGCAAAATTGCAGGCGGCTCCTTGTGGGCCCAAATGGTATCGCAGACGAGGACGTCATGAAGTTCCTCCGTCCGTTTTGCAAGTGCCTTATCCAGATCCTGCACGATGCCGCAGAACAAACCGTAATGAACCCGATCACCGGATTTCACAACCTTTACCGCATCATCCGCAGTCACTAGCTTTCTTTTGTATTCAGCTGAAAGTTCACTGATTTTGCTTAGCTGCTTTAAATTTACCATTAACTTACTCCTTATCCTGTATCTCCTTCGATTACGCCATTCTCCGCCGAAGCCTTTCCAAAGATAATGTGTGAGTTTATTTCGGAATACTGCGCCAGTGTCGTAATCGATACACAGCACTAAACGGTCTCAACAACAACGGTGGTTCCCATTCCGCCGCCTGCGCAAAGGGTTGCCAGTCCGTATCTGCTTCCGCGCCGCTTCATCTCGTAGAGCATCGTGATGACGATTCTGCATCCGGTTGCCCCAACAGGATGCCCCAGAGAGATTCCTCCACCGTTTACATTGAGAATCTCGTTATCAACCCCCAGCTCCTTTTGCACTGCAAGGCATTGTGCCGCAAAGGCTTCGTTGATTTCAAACAAATCAACATCTTCAATTTTTAATCCCGCCTTTTCCAGCGCTTTCTGAGAGGAACTGACAGGTCCGATTCCCATGATCTCAGGTTCGACTCCCGTAGTTGCCACGGAGAGGATTCTTCCAAGAATGGGAAGCCCTAATTCCTTTGCTTTCTCCTCTTCAACCAGCAGCACGCCGGCTGCGGCATCATTCATTCCGGAAGCATTTCCCGGTGTTACTGTTCCGTTATCCTTAAAGGTTGCTTTTAATTTTCCAAGGCCTTCTATGGTAACATCTCGTTTTGGATATTCGTCTGTATCAAAAACCGTATCGCCTTTTTTCCCTGGGATAGTCACTGGAATGATTTCATCCTTGAACTTCCCTCCGTCCAATGCAGCGACGGCCCTCTGCTGACTCTGAAGTGCATATTCGTCTTGCTCCTGGCGAGTCACTCCGAATTTTTCCGCTACATTTTCTGCCGTGATTCCCATTGCAGGTCCTACACCGAGATTCGTAAGAGAATCCCACATGGAGTCACGCAGTTCACTGTGTCCGAATTTCTTGCCATATCTGAAATCAAAGACCATATGAGGCGCAGTGCTCATGCTGTCTGCTCCGCCGGCCATGATGCAGTCCGCGTCTCCCGCCTTGATCTGATAGTATCCCATCTGGATCGAAGACATGGACGAGGTACAATTTCTATGTATGGTGATCCCGGGAACTGTGGCGGGCAGACCTGCTTTCACGGCTGCGACTCTGGCAAGATTGTTTTCTTTATAAGTTCTCTGGTAGTTGCATCCCCAAATAACATCATCAATCATCGCAGGATCGATTCCGGCCCTCTTGACCAGCTCCTGCATGACGGGGATGGACAGGTCCAGGGATGTGATGGATTTGAACTGACCTCCGATGGTTCCGATGGGTGTTCTGCAGCCTGCTGCAATTACTACATTTCGCATGTTTCTTCCTCCTTTACTAATTTCCTCTCCAGCTTTACCAATTGACGATCGATTTTTTCTGTTTACTCGTCTTCTTTTCTGCTCCACTAGTTTACTTTTCTGCTTTGTTCTTTTACTTTCCTTTATAAATGGGCTTCCTCTTTTCGATGAACGCCATCATTCCTTCTTTTTGATCCTCGGTGTGAAACAATCCGGCCCAGTTATCTGCTTCAAGCATGATCGCTTCATGAAGGTCACTGCAGTCAAGTCCGGCGTGGATCGTCGATTTTGCTGTTTTCAGCGCTGTCGGCGCCTTTTGGCTCAGCTTCTCTGCCCAGATCATCGCTGATTCCATGAGCTGTTCCGGTTCTGCCACCTTATTGACGAGGCCAATCTGCTCTGCCCTGCCGGCATCGATCATTTCTCCCAGCAAAATCAGTTCTTTCGCCCTGGCCATCCCTACAAGCCGCGGTGTTCTGATGGTTCCCCCTGCCCCCGGCATAATGCCCAGATTGATTTCAGGCAGTCCCATTTTAGCGGTCTTCGACGCGATTCTCAGATCACAAGCCAGCGCCAGCTCCAGTCCGCCGCCAAGGGCAAATCCTTCAATTGCTGCAATTGTTGGAATCTCCAGATTTGAGAGCCGGTCCATTGTGGCTGTAAAAGCAAAGGCTCTTGCCTCGCTCTCACTGAGATAGATCATGCTCCGAATGTCCGCCCCTGCAGCAAAATGATTGCTGCTTCCTACGATCAGAACCGAAATTGTTTTATCCCTCTCAATGAGATCCAAAAGCCCATCCAGCTCGTCAATCACCTCTCTGTTTAGTGCATTTAGCGCTTGCGGGCGGTTGATCTTAACAATTCCGATCGCGTTGATTCGTTCAAAATTCAAGTATTCCATAACGCTTCCTCTTTCCAGATTTAAACGGGTTTTCATGTGATGTTGCTTAGCAGCGCTGGTCGCTGCAATCGCAATTATTCATATTGGTAAAAACCCTTCTTGGATTTCCTTCCATACTCGCTTCTTGCATAACGCTCTACGATTGCCGGGCTGGGTTTATCAGAAAGATCGCCGGTTGCTTTGTATTTCTCGGTAAGAACGTCATACTCAAGATCAATACCTGTCATATCAAGGAGTTCGAAAGGACCCATAGGATGAGAAAGTCCGAACTTTACAGCTTTATCAATATCCTCTACAGAAGCTACGCCCTGATCATACATGTAGCAGGCCTCCTTGGTAATGGCGCTGAACACCCGATTGACGATAAATCCGTAGATTTCCTTCTTTACCACTGCAGGAATCTTATCGATTGATTCCACAAACTTCACCATCGTGTCTATGGTATCTTCGCTGCAATGGGGCCCTTTGACCACTTCAACCAGCTTCATAATAAGGGCGGGATTAAAAAAGTGCAGATTCAATACTTTATCTGGATGGGCAACAACGTCACAGAATTTCGAGCTCACGATGTAGGAGCTGTTGCTTGCAAAAATCGTGTGCTCCGGTGTCAGTGCATCGATCTGCTTCAAAATATCTCGTTTTACATCAAGGACATCCACAACGGCTTCAATGACCAGATCCACATCCTTCACCGCTTCGGCTAGATCCGTGGTAAAGCTCAGTCTGCTTTGAATCTCTGCGGCAGCATCTTCGGTTATTTTCCCCTTAGAAATATTCTTGGCAAACCAACCCTTTGCGAAGGATGCTGCTTTTGCCACCGTTTCTGTTTTTCTTGAATAGCAAGAGACTTCATATCCGGAAATAGCTACCTGCATTGCAATCTGATTTCCCATCGTGCCTCCGCCTACCATGGCGACTTTTTTGATTTCCATATTATTTCTCCCTTCCAAAATAAGCTTATAACCGATCACTCTTTTAACGGTTTGTATTATTTTCCTCATCCATTTCCTTTGCGTAGATAGCCGCTCCCAAGGCACCCATCGCCTGGGGATCAGCAAGTCTAATGATGGGGTGACGGATCTCGGTCTCAATGGCGGTAACCACGTTGAGGTTCAGCGCCACACCGCCGGTCATCACCACAGAGTCTGCGATTCCGATTCGATTGCACAAGCCGGCAATACGCTGAGCAATTGATTTGTGTGCACCCAGTGCCACATCTTCAAGGCTTTTCCCCGAAGCCAGCTGTGAAATCACCTCAGATTCTGCAAATACGGTACAGGTATTGCTGATTACTACCCCCGGTGTTCCTCTTGCCGCAAGCCCTGAAAGCGCTCCTATTTTGCAGTCGAGGACTCTGGCCATCACTTCCAGAAACCGACCGGTACCTGCTGCACACTTTTCGTTCATCACGAAGTTTTCTACAATACCATTGGGGGAAACGCGGATCACCTTCGCATCCTGACCTCCGATATCGATGATGGTGCTGGCTGTGGGCCATAAAAATTTAACACCCTTGGCATGACAGCTGATTTCTGTAATCTGCTTGTCTGCCCCTTCATATAGCAGTCTTCCGTAGCCGGTGACAACACATTTTTTGATATCCGCTCGCTTAATACCCGCCTGCTCAAGCGCTTTCTCCACCGATATCTGAGGTCCCTTGCTTCCGGTTCCCAGATTAACAATTCCTTCTCCGCAGATGATTCCAGACTGATTGATCACAACTGCCTTTGAGGAAGATGAGCCGATATCAACTCCCAGGTACAACCCTTTCTCCTTCGCTCCCGTAATCAAGCAAGCACCTCGCCAAAGCTTTGAATTCTTGTTCGCAGCTGTTCCAGCGAATCCATCTGCTGTTCTATCTCGATGTAGAGGCTTGCAACGCCAGCGGCTTCAAGATCCTTCTTGATAATGGGATAATCGAATTCTTCAGGGTCACAAAATTTTAACTGGCAGAAAATAATCCCATCGGCTCTATATTTTTCTTTCATAGCGGTCAGCATCCTGCCTCTGGATTTTTTCTCATCAAACAGGAACGCACATCCGTCCTGCAATGCAATTCTCTCAATCATGCGGTCCAGAGGGCTTCCTGTTTTCGCTGCGATGGTTCTAAATTGTCTTGATTCATGAGCAAGATCATCAGCAACGACATACATATCATTATCCGTCATGATATCCAAAAGGCCGTCTGGCTCAGAGATGAACCCGCTCAAAATGATTCGTTTCCTTTTCCTGCTGTTCTCCGGCGGCAGCTTTCTGAGTTCAAGGATCAGCTTGCTGACTTTCTCGTTATAGATTTTTTTGTCCATGAAGTAAGCGGCTTTTATAATCAGGTGCCTTGTCTTTGCTTTCAGAAGATCAGGATAGTCCTGCACGGTATCCGTAAACTCCTGCATGATGCACCGATATTCGTCGTAAAGGTCTACGCTTTCCAATAGGTCCTGTTCTGCTATAACATTTCCTGCTATCCGCTCCAGCTCCTTCTTAATCCTTAAAAACTCGTCTTTCATGTACATCTTCCCCGATGGGGTCTTTCTGTTTTGGGGATATACAATTGGAACCACATTCAGCTGCGGCGAAGCAATCTTCCAGTTTTCTATTACACATTTCAAAGTGTCGCAGTAAGCGGTAACAATGACCGCAGAGAGGAAATCATATTGTCCCAGCAGCGCCTGCTCCGTATTTGCTTTCATGATGGAACAGCAGAAGCCTTGCAGATATCGGTCAGACAGCGTTCCGGAAGTCTGCCCTCCCCACATTCCCACCGGCAGCATTCCTGCCGCATAAACAAGTTCCTCAGGGGTATAGATCGGAAAGCAGCCTACCGCTTTCTTCCCGGTTTCCTTCATCGTCTTCAGAATGGATATCTTCGGGTTCCGCCCCATATCCTCCAATTCTCGGATCAGGTTGATTGCGTCGTTCATCATGAAACCCCCCATTCCTTTTTTCTTGCTTCCATCATTTCCACCAAGGCCTGGATTCTTGTCTCGAACTGGGCAAGGGAAAATGCTCTCGGATCCGTCTGATCTCCGTCAAAGATCACCGATGGTACGCCCGTTGCCTCCTCCACTCTTCTTTGTACTTCGAATTGACGAAAATCCATCAGCTTGCAGCTTCGATTTGAATGATAGATGATGCCGTCCAGCCGGAAATCCTTTACGATATTGACAATGTTGTCGGTTCCAAAATCCAAATTCCGGTTGACATAATTGGAACTGTAAGCTCTTGCCATCCCATCCAGATCATTCTCGTCATAAACGATGTACCAGGAGTCGGGATAGGTGGAGGTGACCATATTGATCCCATACTTTTTCAAAACCTTGTAGGTATCGCCCAGATACGGCCAGCAGGCGATACCATCCCACATAACTCTGTACTTTTCCTCTGCATCCTTCCACGGCCCGATGCCGCGTTCGCTTTTTTCCTTGAGTTCATCGTGCCAGAGCTTAAAGAGTTCAAGCCCCTCCTTCGTTCCGCGCATACAAACGATGGTAGCCATATAATTAAACAGTTCAAATCCATTGAGTGGAGATGGCTTCGCACAAGCCAGAAGCGAAGCGTTCTTCCACCACAGTGAAGTCTCCGAAGAGATTCTCATCACTTCTCCGAACCGATCATAATCAAACTTTTGTCCCGTTATTTCCTCTAGTCTTATAATGGCTTCAAGGATTTGTGCCTTTATGTATCTCACGTTCTGATCGCTGACCTCATACGCATGATTAAATGGGAGATCGAAAAAAATCATGGGTACGTTTAATTCTCTGGCAATATTCTCATACCACTTGATGACGGTATTGCAGATGTTATTGCAGCAGAAGATCAAATCCGGAAGCGGTATATTTGCAGCTTCGCATTGTTGAATGTCCATGTATGCGAGGTTTACCCTGGCGTAAGAACAAATATCAACGGAATACCCTTTTCCCTCCGAATGGTTAATAAATTCCTGGGCATGCTTCCTTGCACCGATGGCTGCCGCATGGTTTTCCGGATACACTACATGAATTCCCATGGTCTCCAGCAGCTCCTGGGGCGCTATGGAAGTGGACCACGCAACGGGCTTTCCGTCGGCTTTGGCTTGCAATGCATCTGCATAGTGCTTATCTAAAAGCTCTCCCAGCAGCTGCTTTGACGTCTTCTGATGTTCCAATGTTGCTACCTCCTGTTACTCATACTGTATCAGCGTATCTATCAACCGGCCTTGGCCTTCGAGCACTCTTTCCGCACCCAGCCCTTTCATTGTTCATCCTTCCGGTCAAATTGTTCTACAATCTCTTTGAGCAACTGCTGTGCCAAAATGAAAGGCAGAGGCACCAAAAAAATAAAAAACCCGAAAGGGCTTGCAAATTGGTACGAAACCTAGCAGTTTTCCTTTTCGGGTATTTTTGTTATGAAATAATATTTCTCTGATCAGCAGAAAAACCGATGTATCATTGCATCAGTCTGAACGTTTATAGGGTATCTCTGCATCAGAGCTTCCAGTCACAGCTCGTATTTCTTCAGCTTACGAACAATGGTCGACTGATCGACCTTCAGCACCTCCGCTATTTTTCTGCTGGAGCTGTATTTCTCCTTTGCATCCTTTAAAATCCGATATTCAAATTGATCCAAAGACTCCTGCAGAGAAGGTGATTCCTGCGTTCTCAACTCGTTGGGAAGTGCGCTTTCCGCATACCACGGCAGGTCATTGAGCTGAAGATATTCATTATTGCTTACAATTACCATGTTTTCAATTACATTTTTCAGTTGACGGATGCTTCCCGGCCACGAGTAGTTTTCAAGGGCCTTCATCACTTCATAGGTAACCTTCTTATTCTGCCCATACTGCCGATTAAACTTATGGATAAATTTCAGTGCAAGGGGTGCAATGTCCGCCACCCGCTCTCTCAGAGGCGGTATTTTCAGGCTGACAACATTCAAACGATAGAACAGATCACCACGGAAGCTTCCAGCCTTAACCTTTTGTTCCAGATCCTGATTGGTCGCCGCGATTACCCTGATATCTACGGGAACGGCAGCAGCTGAACCGACTCTGGTGACTGTTCTGGTTTCCAGAGCCCGGAGCAGTTTCACCTGAAGATTGAGACTCATCTCTCCGATCTCATCCAGAAATAGCGTCCCTCCGTTGGCCGCTTCGAAAAGCCCCGCTTTTCCGCCTTTTGAGGCTCCCGTAAATGCCCCTTCCACATACCCGAACAATTCTGATTCCAGCAGATTCTCTGGAATCGCGCCGCAGTTTACCGCAACGAAGGGCATATCCTTTTTTAATGCATTCCCGCTGTGTATATAGCTGGCAACAACCTCCTTGCCAACCCCCGACTCTCCGGTGATCAAAACGGTGGTGTTAAAGTTGCTTATTTTCTTGGCAAGAGCAAAGATCTCTTTCATTTTGTTGTCAATCACAACCACATCCTTACCCCGACCCTGGCTCTGATCATCCTCGCTCTCTGAGTTCTGTTCAAAATAAATTCGCTCCATTTCCTTTGCTTTCAGCAATTCTTCCCGAAGCTCATAAATTTCCGAGATGTCCCGGGAGTTGATAACCACCTTTTTAATATGGTTGTCTTTATCAAAAATTGGCGTGCCCGTTACCATGATATTTTTTCCATGTTGTGTAGTATGATGCAGGGACACCGGCTGACGCTGCTCAATGGCCAGAAGTGCCACAGAATTCTTCATCCAGATGGGATTGATCAGCTCTTTCATATTATGTCCCAGGAGTTCCTCCTTTTTGATTGCCGTATTGCGCACATAGGATTGATTTACCAGAAGGACATTAGCCTCCCCATCGGTAACAAGAATCCCGTCAAAGGAGCCTTCGATGATTTCTTGCAGTTCTGCCATGACCTGCTCTGTCTTTTGCAGTTCTGAAGCCAAAGAAATATCCTCGTAATAATCGTGCATGATGAAAACCCGGTTGCCTTGTCCCGTTCCGTCCTCTTCCAGATTTTCAAAGTTTCTGACACAGATATTCCTTTCATTAATGATAATTCTGTTGATGCGATCTTCATCCAGTGTGTCACGAAAAGGTTTCATCTGGGGAAAAATATCAAAAAAGCATCGATTTACGGCAGTATCTTTTGCCACACCGGAAAGCCTTTCCGCCGCATCATTGCAATATCGGATGTGGAAACGATTGTCGGTAAATACAACACCGTTGGGTGATTGCTTTAAGATCCGTTCGTAATCAACATTCTGAAAACCCATGAGCTACCTCCTCATAATACGTCCCTACGCACGTATTTCCGCTTTCTTATTCCGAATTATATCACAACAAAATGTTACTTACCAACTAGAAATGACAATTCAAAAAATGAAAACTCCCTACCTTTGGCAGAGAGTTTCACGAATTATATGTAAAAAAATCAGAGGAGCATTTCAGGCAGGAACAACACGAGCTTTGGTATGAATGCAATGATTAGCACCACAATGAAGCTGACCACTACAAATGGCACGATACTTCTGCTCAGTTTTCCAAGAGGTACCCCGGTGATATTGGAGCTTACAAACAAGCACATTCCAACGGGGGGTGTAATCAGTGCGACAGATATCATCAAACTGAAAACAAGGCCGAAGTGAACGTCGTTGATTCCAACCGCCAAGGCAAGGGGCGCAAACACCGGTACAAAGATTACCATAGAAGCGAAGGCTTCCATGAACATCCCAATAATTAGTAGTGCCAGAAGGATCAGTATCATAACGATGTGTGGATTATCCGTTACCGCAAGTATTGAACTTGAGAGAAGCTGCGGAATCTGATCGATGGCCAAAGTCCATCCCAGCACATTGCCCATCGCGATAATCAACATGATTGCAGAAGTTAAGACTCCTGTATCAAGCAAGACTTTCGGAAGATCTGACCACTTCAGAGACTTGTAGATGAACATCCCCGCAATGAATGCTACAAAGCACGCAATCGCACCGGATTCTGTCGGTGTGAATACACCGGTCAGGATTCCTCCCACGATAACCAGAGGGATAATCAGTGCAGGCAGCGCGTAAACAACCGCTTTTACCACCTTATTGAGTTCCAGCTTCTCTTTATACTTTGGAAAGTTCTCTTTTCTTGCTGTAAGAAAGATGACAACCATATATCCAATGCCAAGGAGAACCCCCGGGATAATACCGCCCATGAATAATGCATTGACCGAGGTCCCTGCCAGTACGGCATAGAGTATGAAAGTAACACTTGGTGGAATGATGGGCCCGATGATTGCCGAACTGGCGATCAGGCTGGTGGAAAACTCCGGTGAGTACTTATCTTTCACCATTTCCGGCACAAGAACGGAGCATAGGATCGCGCAAACCGCGTTTGCAGATCCGAGGATCGCAGAAAGGAACATCGCCACCAAAACAGCGGTGTAAGCCAAACCACCACGCTTATGCCCGATGCATTCTCTCGCCAAATCCACCAGCTTGTCCGTCACTCTTCCTCTGTTCATCAATTCCCCTGCCAGTACGAAAAAAGGAATTGCCATTAAGCTGAATGAATTAATTCCGGAAAACATTCTTTGTATGGCCACGGGATAAAAGGCCTCATTTCCCAAGATTAGAAGATGCGTTAGTCCCGTTGCTCCTAAAACAAATGCGATGGGCAGCCCGATGATCAGCAAAACTGCGAAAACGATAGCGATCAAAATTAGCATATCTTGCTCCCTCCGTTTCTCAGTTCCTGAATCCTATTGCCGATATTTTCAAAGGTAAAAACAATCATAAATAGAACACCGAGCGGAATTGCAGCATAGGGCAATACCATAGGGAGACCCAAGCCCGGGCTTTTCTGCATTAGAACGGACGGACTCATCATATAATTGTAACCCAATTTCAACAGCACAAAAAGAAATACCAGTATGATGATGCTGTTTACAATATTCAAAATATCACTTTTTCGTTTGGACAATTTGTTCTGCAAGAGGTCAAAGAAAACGAGATTCGCCTTTTTATAAGCAACGCTGCCTCCGATAAAGGTACTGCTGACCAGCAGAAAGCGAACAAGTTCTTCTGCCCATTCAAAAGACAGGCCGAAAAAATACCTTCTGAAGACTTCAATCAAGGTCACCACAATCATGATTCCATAACTTGCAATGACAAACCAAATCCCAACCCTTGCGATGATTGAGGAAATGTTTTTTATAATAGACATCGATTCACCACCTAAATTCAGGCTGCCGAAGCATTTGTCTCATTTCGACAGCCTGCCACGCGCGTATTGTTTACAGTCCTTTTGCCATATCAACAAAGTTTTTGATCAATGGATCTTTTGCAGAATACTCCTCAAGAATCGTCGATACCTTTTCTTTAAAAGGAGCCATATCCACGTCTGTCAAAATTTCCACTTTGCTGTTCGCCTTGATATTTTCAACCGCTTTTGCATCGATAGAGGGCAATTCTTCAAGCAGCTCGGTCATGGCTTCGCTTGCCGCTTCGCTGATGATCTTCTGGTCCTCCTCCGGCAGGGATTCAAATTTTTCCTGGCTCATGACACAAATTCCCGGGAAAGGGAACAAGCCCATCTCTGTAACGTTGGTCAGTACTTCGTAATGCTTTTCCGAGCTGATGGACGTCAGATTGATTTCTTCTCCGTCAATCACCTTTGTCTGAAGCCCGGTATATACTTCGCCGTAAGCCATAGGGGTTGGATTTCCTCCTAATGTTGAAATCACATTCATCACAAGGTCGCTTTGGGTCGTTCTAAGTTTTAAACCCTTAAGATCATCCGGTGTGGTGATCGGCTTCTTTGCATTGGCCAAATGACGCATACCTCCCTCGAATACACCCAGCCCTTTCATATTGAATTGTGCCAGTGAATCCATGATTGCTCCCATTTCATCACTCTGTACGGCAGCCAGTTCCTTATCATATGTATTGAGCATGAAAGGTAGCTGCAGCGTATCAATAACGGGAGTATAGGCACTGAAAACAGGACCGGAAATAACGCCCATATCTAGTGTATTGTTCATAATCTGCTCCAGAAGTTCTCGATCATCTCCCAGTGCTCTCGCTGGATAAATTTCTACCGTGATTCTTCCATTGCTCTTTTCCGCTACTTTCTCCGCAAACTTTTCAGCGCCGATGTGGAATGGGTGGGTGACCTGGGTAACATGTCCCAGATTCAGCTTGTAGGATTGTCCCTCTGCTCCTGTATTATTTTGACTGCCATTATCATTTTTACTTCCGCCGCATGCCGTCATTGAGAGAACCAATGCTAGGATAAGCAGAATGCTCACCATTTTTTTCATTTTTCTTTCCTCCTCAGTACTATTATTATATAGTTTTACTTCCGTGCCCGAACCATCCAAATTTGGCGTTTCTCCTAATTAACAAACTTATCTTAACTCTTTCAATACAAGGCTTCAGAGGTTCGATCTTATCATTTTTAAAACCTGCATCATCTGATTCTTCAACATGTTTAAGTCTGTATCCCAAACGATAAATCGAACATCGTTCTCCAGGCAGAATTTCAGTTTTTCTTCGCTGTTAATGAGCGTACCCATCATCTTTCCATGGCTTTGTGCTGCATTCTTAATTGTGAGAAATGCTTCTGAAAGTCCACCGTTTACAATGTCGCTATCGCATCCCAGGGAGTAGGATAAATCAGCAGGTCCCAGGAACAGCAGATCTACTCCGTCCGTTGCCGCAATCCGGTCAACACGTTCCAGGGC
>JAQSXD010000329.1 GCA_029266295.1 Bacillota bacterium
GTTAAAACAGCCGAATAACAGGAGGAGAGAATCATGAAAAAAGTATTCGCTATAGTCCTTGTAATGGCATTAATTCTTTCAATGGTTGCATGCGGCGCCGGTGGAGGGTCTGCGGACACAGAAGAAAAAGCAGGAACTCTGGGCGTTGTTATGCCAAACGCCACCCACGGCTTTTTGGGTGAAAGTATTGCACATGCAAAGGCTGAAGCAGAAGCAATCGCTGCGGAAACCGGTATGGACGTCAAGTTCCTGACATCCGCTGAATCTTCAGAGCAGAACAATCAGATTGATCAGCTTATTGCTGATGGAGTTGACTGTATCGTACTGTGGCCGCATAACGGTGACGAAGTAAGATCATCTGCCCAGAATGTAATGGACGCAGGAATTCCACTCATCATCTATGACAGACTCATCAATGATTTTAAACCTACAGCTGAATTAATGGGCGATAACGTAACAATCGGAGAAATGACAGGGGAATACTTCAACAAGTTCTTCGCAGAAGACCTGAAGGCAGGAAAAGTGAATATTCTTGAGTTCAAGGGCGACAATTCAACCGTTCCGGAGCAGAGATCCTCTGGCTTTAAATCAACAGCAGATCCCAACATCAATATTGTACAGCAGTTCTCAACAGACTGGCAGAGAGCTAAGGCCATGGAACAGATGGAAACATGGCTGTCCAGCTCCAGTAAGGAAGACGTAGAAGCGCTGAAGGCAGTTTTCACCCATGATGACGAAGTTGTTCTCGGCGTGCTTGATGCAATCGAAAACTACGACGGAGCAGCCAAACTGGATATCAAACTGGTTTCCGGAGTCGGTGCGAGAAAAGAAAATCTGGATACCTTTGCTCCTTGGGCAGATAAAGGCGTAATGCAGGTTACATATGCATTCTCACCAGCTATGGTAAGAGATGCGGTTGAACTTGGTGCGGATGTTGTTCTCGGAAAGGAAAATCCATCCGGACTGATCCTGATCCCAACCGTAGAAGTGGATAACAGCAACGAAAAGGATTTCAGAAATAATGATATCTATGTGACAAGATACAGCATTGAAATGCCTAAATAATAAACAAAACAGAATTGTTGCGATGTCGGTTGCACAGCAGCCGGCATCGCTGTTCCTTCACCAATAAAGATACAGGTAGGTAGTGCTATGTTTTTAGAAATGAAAAATATTACCAAGAAGTTTGGGCCGGTAATCGCATTGGATGATGTGAGTTTTTTTGTTGAGAAGGGTGAAATACATGGACTGCTTGGAGAAAATGGAGCGGGGAAATCAACCCTGATGAACGTTCTCGGTGGAATTTTTCCTCCCACCGCAGGAGAGGTCTGGCTGAACGGGACACAGATGACAGACATGAATGCCAGAAAAGCCTTCCAATCGGGCATCGGTTTTGTACATCAGGAGCTGAACCTGATCAACGATCTAAAAGTGTATGAAAATTTATTTCTCGGAGAAGAAATTAAAAATAAATGGGGTACGCTGAACAAGCCTCTTATGAGGGAAAAGGCAAGAGAGATTCTAAAGAAAATGAATCTGGAGATCAATCCTGACCTGCAGGTTGCTTATCTGGATACCTCCCTAAAGCAGCTGGTAGAGATCGCCAGATCGCTTCTGTTTGACTGCAAGCTCATCATTATGGATGAACCCACTACGGCGCTGACCAACAGGGAAATTGAGAATCTGTTTTCCATTATGAGAAAGCTGAAAGAAGACGGTGTCTCCATTATTTATATTTCACATAAAATGCCGGAACTCTTTGCCATCTGCGATCGATATACGGTTTTGCGTGACGGAAAGTATATTCAGTCGGGCAACTTCACTGATATCGATGAAAAGATTGCAACGCAGCTGCTGGTGGGACGGTCTCTCGTAGAAGAAGAGATTCAGAAAAAAGAGGTTACAGGGGAAGTTGTGATGAAGGTAGAGGATATCACCTGCGGCAGCTGCTTTAAAGATATTTCGTTTACGGTCAGGCGGGGCGAGGTGCTGGCTATTACGGGCCTCCACGGTGACGGCAGGGGAGAGCTTGCGGAGGCGCTATTCGGAGCGAGAAAGCTGGACAGTGGGCAGGTGATTTTTAAAGGGGAGAAAATCAACTACAAGCATATCAGCGAGGTCATTCGTAGGGGAATCGGCATGGTTCCCAGAAATCGTAAAGAACGTTCCATCATAAAGGATATGTGCATTGTCAATAACATGGCCACAGCTTATTTCGTAGCCAAACATAAGAACCTCTTTATCAGTAAAAGGGATACCGACCGGATCTTTGAAGAAAACCAGAAGAAAACTGCCATCAAGGTGGGAGATAGAAACGATCTGATTACCTCTTTGAGCGGTGGAAACCAGCAGAAGGTAATCATCTCAAGGTGGCTGGAAGTGGATTCGGATCTGTACATATTGGATAACCCGACACAGGGAATTGATGTAGGCGCCAAGTTTGAGGTCTACAAGATCATCAACAGCCTTGCAGAGCAGGGGAAGAGTATCCTCGTCTTTTCCTCGGAGTTTCCTGAAATCTATAAGGTGGCTGACCGCTGTCTCGTCATGTATAAAGGAAGGGTTACTGCGGAGCTTTCCAGAGACCAGCTCAATGAAGTGGATGTTATGTACTATGCAACAGGATGTAATACGGAGGGTATGAGAAATGAAAATTAAGATGTTACAGGAAAAGCCTCAGGAAGCTCCTGTCATTCAGGGCCAGAGCTTCAGGGATAAATTCATCCGCTTTTATTATAATTATACATTCCTGTTCTCCTTCGCGGTTTTGGTGATGATTGCCACCTATTTCAACCCGAAATTTCTTACATACGGAAATCTGTCTCTTTTGCTGCTTCAGTCCACCATCAAGGGAATTATTGCCTGTGGCATGACCCTGGTGATTATTGCCGGTATGATTGACTTGTCTGTCGGCTCCATGGCGGCATTGGTTGGGGGACTGGGGGTCGTTGTCCTTAACACCACGGAAAACAGCTGGATTATGTTTCTGTTTTGCGTGGCATTTGGCACCTTCCTGGGTACCATTAACGGACTTTTGGTTACGAAAGCCAGAATTGCACCCTTTATCGTTACGCTGGCAACCATGGTTGCCTTCCGTTCCATTATCGTTCAGCTGGGACAGGGCGGGCCCTTTGATGTTAAAGCTGAAGTTTACGATGATTTCAGATTGATTGCAGCGGGCTACTTGTTCCGGGGAGGCGGGTTCAAAGGCATTCCTTACATGGCGATTTGGTTTATTGCCATCACCCTCATCATGATCTTGATCATGTCGAAGACAAAATTCGGCAGATACGTCTATGCCGTGGGCTCCAATCAGATTGCGGCGAAACTTACGGGTATCAATGTAGACCGGGTCAAGACGCTGTGCTTTGTTATAACCGGCCTTCTGGTGGGCATTTCCTCCTTCCTTCTTGCTTCTAGGCTGACTTCCATCACAGCGCCCAATGTTGGCGTGAACTATGAGCTGGATGCCATTGCAGCCGTTGCAATCGGAGGAACAGCCATGGCAGGTGGAAGCGGCTTAATTCTGGGAACCTTCATCGGAGCAATCATGCTTCAAATGATTGAGGGAATCCTCATTGCAGCACAGATACCAGTATTTTTAAATGGTTTGGTAAAAGGGATCATCATTATTATAGCCGTTGTATTCCAAAGCAGAAGGGAGAGAAAACATTAATGAGAAAAGTAGCGTTGATTTCAGCACAATTTGCAGATCTGCCCCTGGAAGATCTCTGCGGAAAACTCAGGGAGAGAGGTTACAGCGGCATCGAGCTTGCGTGTCTGGGAGATCATTTTCATGTGAGAGAAGCGGCGGCAAGTAAGGAATATTGTGACCGTAAACGGGAGCTGCTGAATCAATACGGTCTAGAATGCAAGGTCATCGCAGGCCATCTCATCGGACAGTGCGTCGGAGATCTTTATGACCCGAGGCTGGATAACTTCGCACCGCCGGAACTTGCGGGAAACGGGCCTGCCATCCGTGAATGGGCGATTGAAGAAATGAAGCTGCTGGCAAAAGCAGCGGCCAACATGGGCGTTTCGGTGGTATCCTTTTTTACCGGTTCTCCAATCTGGAGGTATATCTATTCCTTTCCTCAGGCAACCGTGGAAATGATTGAAGAGGGATACGATGAGATCTTGCGGCTCTGGTCCCCCATCATGGATGAGTACGATAAATATAACGTCAGGCTGGCCCTTGAGGTACATCCGACGGAAATTGCCTTTGATTACTATTCCACTGCCAAGCTGTTTGAGAAGTTTCAACATAGAGAAACCTTGGGCCTTACCTTTGATCCCAGCCATCTGTTGTGGCAGGGGGTCAACCCGGTGGTTTTCCTGAGAGATTTCATGGATAGGGTTTATAATGTTCATATGAAAGATGTTAAGCTGAGTCACGATGGAAAGGCTGGAATTTTGGGGTCTCACATTGAATTTGGAGATACCAGAAGAGGCTGGAATTTTATTTCTCTGGGGCACGGCGACGTGGATTTTGGATCCATCATAAGAGAGCTGAATCAGGCTGAGTACAGCGGAAATATTTCCATAGAGTGGGAAGACAGTGGGATGGACCGTTTTTACGGCGCAGAGGATGCGATAAACTATTTAAAGAAATTCAATTTCCCAACTTCGAATGTTGCTTTTGATAAGGCTTTAAGCTCGTCGGTCTAACGTGCAGATTTCTTGAGTCAAAAGGAGCAGTCGAGAACCCCTTTTAAAAATAAGTATCAAAAGATACCGTATCTCATCTACGGTATCTTTTCTTTATGGAAGTGCTAACAC
>JAQSXD010000330.1 GCA_029266295.1 Bacillota bacterium
GTCCGTTTCCATCAATCCCTGCAATGCAGACAATCTCACCCTTCCTTACAGCAAAGGATACATTATTGACCGCTTTCTTCGTACCGTGTTTCGCGCCTACACTCAAATTGCGGACTGTAAATACTTCTGATTCCGGCTTTGATTCACTTTTTTCCACTGCAAAGCTGATCTTACGGCCTACCATCATTTCAGACATTTCTTCCTTGGTGGTTTCCGCAACATCAATGGTGCCGATATATTTCCCTTTTCTCAGAACAGTGCAGCGATCAGCCACCGCTTTTATCTCATTTAGTTTGTGCGTTATGAAGAGTATCGACTTTCCCTCATCAGTAAGGTTTTTCATGATTTTCATCAATTCCTCAATTTCTTGAGGCGTCAGGACCGCGGTTGGTTCATCAAAGATCAGGATTTCATTGTCCCGATACAGCATTTTCAGAATCTCTACTCTTTGCTGCATACCAACTGTTATATCCTCAATGAGCGCATCGGGATCAACCATGAGTCCATAACGGTTGGAAAGCTCCATGACCTTCTTTCTAGCCTCGTCCATCTTTAAAAAACCATGCTTAGTTGTCTCTACACCCAATATAATATTCTGAAGTACAGTAAAATTATGAACTAACTTAAAATGCTGATGAACCATACCAATGCCAAGTGCATTCGCATCATTTGGATTATGAATTTTAACTTCTTTGCCTTCCTTTTTGATCACACCTTTTTCTGGCTGGTAAAGACCAAAGAGAACACTCATAAGAGTGGATTTTCCTGCTCCGTTTTCACCCAGCAATGCATGAATTTCACCTTTTTGTAGTTGAAGGTTGATATCGTCATTTGCGATAATACCGGGGAATTCTTTGGTGATATGTAACATTTCAATGATGTAATCCATATCTTCTCTCCTTGTCACTTTTATGTATGGAACTATTATATCCGATTCTACACAAAAAATAAACGACTAAAATTCCGATCCATTAGATCAAAAAGCAGGTGATTAAAATCACCTGCTTTATTGTTTCTTCAGTGAACTGCAGAATTATTCAACAACAGTTACCTTGACGATCTTTGTTCCAAGCTCTGTAGCTGCTTCAACATCAGTATCCTTCTTCAAAGTGATTTCATTGGCAGCAAGTTTTCCGAAAACTGCATCATAATCTGCCTGTGAGAAGGTATTGAATTTGGATGTTTCCATTGGAAGCTGTACACCGTCCATGTCAGCTGCGTATATGAGTGATTCTCCACCTGGGAACTTTCCATCATAGTATTCGCCAAGAAGCGACTGAACTGCAGGAGCCAAGCCCTTCATAGCAGAAGTGATAACGGTATCGGACTCAGAGCTCTGGTCAACGTCTACGCCGATCACCTTAGTGCCAGCTGCTTCAGCAGCGGACATAACAGAGTTTCCTACTGAACCGCCGCATCCGAAGATGACTTCGGTTCCTTCTGCATACCAAGAAGCAGCAAGAGTCTGAGCTTCCGGAGATGCATCGAAGTTTCCGGTATAGTGATACTTCATATCAATATTAGCAATTCCCAGTTCAGCAGCAGCAGCCTCAGCGCCCTGAACGAATCCGTATCCGAAACGAACAACCGCCGGAACTGCCATTCCGCCCATGAATCCAAGCTTTGTATAGCCGTCTTTTACAGCAGCATAGCCAGCAAGGTATCCAGACTGTTCTTCAGCAAAGACAACACCTACAGCATTTTTGTTGGTTCTGTATTCTGTATAGTCGGCATTATGAGGATTTCCGTCAATCAGAATGAATGTAACATCCTCATATAAATCCTGCGCTAAGTAGATTGGCTCTTCAAACAGGAATCCAGGAGTAACAATTACCTTGGCACCGCCTTCAACAGCAAGCTGAATCGCTGCAAGGTAAGCATCTGTGCTCTGTTCTGTGGGCTTGTAGTACTTATGCGTGATTCCTTTATCCTGTGCGTAAGCAACCACACCTTCCCAAGTACCCTGGTTAAATGATTTATCGTCTATGGAACCGATATCGGTAATCATAGCGATTTCGTAAGTTTCTTTTGCAGGGGGTGTAGTTTCTTTATCTCCGCCACCACCACACGCAACAAGTCCAAATACGAGTATGAAAGCTAACATCAATGCTAATACTCTTTTTAACATTTTTTCTCCTCCTTGAAATTATAGAAAATAATCTGTTCTAATTATAACGTATCCCACTTCATAACAAAAGCATTTTTTACAAAATTGTTACAATTCGGTTACAATAAAACGTTTTTAATAAATTTCCGGGCGCCTGTGTTTTAATAACGGAAGCTGGCATCTGATATCCTCTGCATAATCGGGATCAATATCTGCAAGGACGATTGATTCTCTGGAATCCGTTTTCCCGCAAAATTCTCCCCATGGATTGACAGCGCAGGAATGACCATAGGCATGGTATGGTCCTGCCAAATCTCTTGCAGGAGATACCGCTGCAAAATAGAGCTGATTGTCGACGGCCCTTGCCCGCATGGTCAAATCCCAGTGAGCCGGTCCGGTGGTCAAATTAAATGCTCCCGGTAAAATCACAAGTTTGACTCCATCCAGTGTCATACTGCGGAAGAGTTCTGGAAATCTCACATCGTAACAGATTGCAGTTCCAACCTTGCAAAACTCAGTGTCAAAAACGGTGATCTTGTTTCCAGGCGACAAAGTTTCGGACTCCATAAATCGAATCCCTCCCTTGATATCAATATCGAAGAGATGTATTTTCCTGTGCTTCCCGATTCGTTTTCCTTCCTTGTCAAAAGAATAACTTGTGTTGTAAACCTTTCCGCCATCCAGCTCCGGAATAGAACCACCGATCAGATAAATTCCAAGCTCCTTTGCAATACTGGATAGGAATTCCACAGTCTCCCCTTCTCCTTCTTCTGCATATTCCCGGAAAAACTTATTAGAGTAGGGACAATTAAACATCTCCGGCAGTGCTGCCATAGCCGCCCCCTTATCTGCTGCTTGGCGCAGCATTGATTCTGCTTTGGACAGATTGAGCTTCTTGTTATCAGTCACCTTCATCTGACAAAGTGCTAATTGAAAGGCCATCACAATTCCTCCTTGTATAAACGCAAAATAAAGGCTTTGCGTCTTATTATATAAGAAAACCACTAAATTATCTATTGATCCTTTCACAAATTTCTATGGATCAAGCTTATCTATGATACAATGATTCAAGGAAATAATAATCTGAGAAAATAGCAATAGTAAGGAGAATAAATCGTGTCCATCACACCGGAAGAATTACAAAAAATAGAAATGCTGGATCTTGATAAACATATTCAGCTTGTTGACGGCTATATCGCATCAGGCCTAGATATAGATGATATCACCATCCATTATGCTGTAGATCAAGAAAGAATTCTCATCGTACTACATAGCTATGGTTTTTCTGCAGGACCTGCACACGGAGATGAGACAGATTCAAAAAAAATGTATAAAGGTCTCCCCTTCCATTACATTAAAGCATACATTGCAGCACATTACCCCGGTTTTATTGAGGAAGGGAATGAAGGAAACAAAAGCAATACAACCAGTGTCAATCCTATAACAATCGAGCAGTTTCTTAACGAGAATGATCCAGATTGGCGTTCTCGCATCTCAAAAACAAAGTCATCACTATTTGGAATCTCTACAGCAGAATTGGACGGCGCAAGCTATTATCAATCTGAATGTAAGGAGCATAACAGGAAGAAAAACAAAGGCGGACTTTTTAAATCTCTGGGAAAACTCATCAAAAAATAGGAAAAAAGCGGACCTTGCGGTCCGCTAATTTTTTAACATTTGAGGTTATGGTCTGATAAACATCTGTACCCAGTATGTGTTGCCATTGCTGTCGGTTACATAACCAACTCCGATTTCAGTATAACTGGAATTCAGGATGTTGGCGCGATGGCCCTCCGAATTCATCCAGCCGTCCATTACTGAGGAAGGGTTCTTCTGACCTTTGGCAATATTTTCACCAGCAGCTGTATAAGTGATTCCGAACTGCTTCATCATATCGAATGGTGATCCGTATGTAGGTGATGTATGGGAGAAGTAATTCTTGTCTCTGAGATCCTCAGCCTTTGTCTCTGCTACGGAAGCCAGTTTTGTATTGACTTTCAAAGCAGAAAGACCTGCCGCAGCTCTCTCTTTGTTTACCAGATCAACAACCTGCTGCTCATAGTTTCCTATTGCTGCATTATCCGTATTAGTGTTTGAATCCGTATCCGCCGGCTTGGTAGGGGTAGTGGTGTCTGGCGTCGTCGGCTTAGTTGGGGTAGTAGTATCTGGGGTCGCCGGCTTGGTAGGGGTTGTTGTCGGTGTTGTTGGGGTAGCACTTGGGGTCGTCTTTCCAGGCGTAGTAACAGTAACGTTTTTACCACACTGCTTCAGAAGATTTTGAAGCTGAGCGCTGTCGAGTTTACCGCTGGCTAGCTGGCTGTAGTTTGTTTTGAGTTTGCTGATCGTGTCTTGAGTCAATTGACTGTATATTTTACTGATGTTCGTATTTGAAGTGATGTTTTGACTTAAACTACAATTTTGATCCGCTGCAAATGCCTGGCCTGGTACTGCCACAGCAATCAGCATTCCGAGAGTTAACGTAACTTTGACAAATTGGTTTTTCATATTTGTCCTCCTTTTCGTTTTCACTTTTGCCGGCCTATCTGCAATAGCGTCTATCCGACATATCTTTTACACTAGATTGGATTCAATAATGCTTCCCCATGTCCTAAAGTATAGGATTATGTTTCCGAGAAAAAAACCCCTCA
>JAQSXD010000331.1 GCA_029266295.1 Bacillota bacterium
GAACGGGCAGGAACAAAAGCAGGAAATAAAGGCTTCGATGCAGCCGTTTCCGCAATTGAGATGGCAAACCTTATGAAAACCATAGGCTAATGAAGTTCCATTTCATTCAAAATTGAAACTTGTTACATAGGAATTGATTTCAAGTGAATTCTTTCAATTTCATATGAAGTAATCAACAAAGATTCGTTCAATACGGGGCGAATCTTTGTTTTCTTTATGTAATTTAACATTTATTTTCAAAAATCATGGAAATATCACCCACTGGGTGATATTCAATGAAATTGATGCAGTGTATAATGCTGAATATCTATCGTGATTTATTATAATCGGCGAGCATTTTCAAAGATTATTTCGGATCATGGAATCGTCAATCTATCAAAAGAAAGGAAAGAATAAAATGAGCAAGTTAAAAAAATGGATGTCCAGAAAAGTAATTCTCACAATGATCGTGATGACGATATTCTCATTCGGCATCTCCGGAAACACAGCAGTGTACGCAGGAGCGGAGGAGTATATTGGAGAAATCAGCATGTTCGCAGGGAATTTTGCACCGAGGGGCTGGGCATTTTGTCAAGGCCAGCTGCTTTCAATCCAGCAGAATACAGCACTTTTTAGCATCCTGGGAACTACCTATGGAGGTGACGGCGTGACAACCTTTGCACTGCCTGATCTGAGGGGTCGGTCCCCTATCGGTACGGGTCAGGGGCCCGGGATGAATCTTTATGATCTGGGTCAGACAGGCGGAACGGAAACCGCTACTGCGTTGACAACGCAAATGCTAGCCCACAGCCATGCGCTCAACGCCAGTACGGAAGCAGGAACCACAAATACGCCTGGCACCGGAACTTATCTTGGAAAGGCCGTCACACCTGACAGGCAGGAAGTGAACCTCTATACAACGACCGCTCCCAATACCACGATCGGTCCAGCTTCCATCGGCATTGCCGGAGGTTCTCAGCCGCAAAGCATCAGAGACCCATATCTGGCCATCAACTATATCATTTGCTTGCAAGGGATATTCCCATCGAGAGAGTAATTTCATGTTATGGAAATTAGAAATCAAGCCGGTGAAGACGGTATCTAAAAGGAGTACACTATGAAATCTTTTGTTCGGCCTTTGGCAAACCTGGCAGGATGGACCTTCGGAATTCTGATTGTCTTCATTCTGATGACAGGAAGAGCCTACGGGGCAGAATGCATCTATTATACACAATCCTACGCACCGTATCAGCTCAAGATGGCGGAGCGCTCCGATCCTTCGGCGTCCAGTGTTATCTACACGTCACCCACCGGAAGTCCGTATGCCGTAGCAGTGGATGAGTCTGAAAAGAGGATCTATTTCTCTGATCCGCACAGCACAGTGGCGAAAATTTTCCGGGCGGAATTGGACGGAAGCAACGTAACTGCTATTATAGAAGGCGTTCATGCTCAGGGGCTTGCAGTCAACCAGAAAAACGGGGATTTATACTATGCAGAACCCGATACGGGCACGGTATATCGAGCAGCGAGAGGCAGTTCGGGTGGGACCATCATCTATTCTTCTGCCGGAACACCCAGAGCCGTTGCCCTGGACACGGAAGGAAACGGCGGGGCAGGATATCTGTACATAGCAGATTATAATCTTGGGAAGATTGTACGGACAGAACTTGACGGTTCGAATCCGCAAACCTTCCTGGATGGGGTGCATGCCTCTGGGCTTGCGGTGGACGGTGTAAACGGCAAGCTGTATTATGCTGCGGCATATGAACCGGATTTTTTTGTGGAGAGAGTCAACCTGACAGACGGTCAGGGAAAGGAAACGATCTATACATCACCAACCGGCTCGCCCAGAGCGCTGGCCATTGACATGAAGAACGGCAGTGTCTACTTCTCAGACTGGCATTCAACGGTGGCTAAGATATTTCGAGCCAACCTTACCGGTGAAATCGGTTTGACCGAGCTGGTTTCTTCTGCCAATGCTTACGGTGTTGCAGTATTCGCTGAAACGCCCCAGACCAGTCAGCCTTCTGTATCGGTTCTCACCAATGCTGGCTATATTAAAAAAGACGCTTCAATCGCGTTTTCTTCCGAAACGGGAGCAAAGACGTATTATACAACAGCCGTAAACGGAGAGCCTGCAGCGCCCACAGAAGCGACTGCGGCCTATGTAAGCAGTAATGAACCCATTCCATTGCCTTCCCTTACCTTCGGCGATGTGCTAACCATCAAAGCGGCTTCTATGGCAGACGGAAAAACGCTGAGTGAACTAGTGACCTGTCGTTTTACCGTACAGCCGAAGACAGCTCTGAGCGCGACCGGAGTGAGCATAGAAGATAAAGAATATGACGGGAATGATGTTGCAACCGGCACGATTTCGGGAAACTTCAGCGGCGTACTTGGTACGGATGTCGTTAGCGTTGCAGGAACACCGTTGTTTCGTTTTGAAAATTCATTCGTCGGAGAAGACAAAACGGTGCAGATGAGCGGACTATCTGTGGCAGGAGTTGATTGGGAGTACTATACGCTGAATCAGACAATATCAACGACAGCAAAAATAACGAAGAAGAGTCTTGTGCTTGGAAGCGTTACGGCATCGGATAAGGAATATGATGGAACAGACTCCGTCAGGATTACGGAGCTTGCGATTGCTTCGGGGATTATCGGGAGTGATGAAGTCTCGGTGGATTTGGATGCAGTCACGGCAGTCTTTGAAGCAGGTGCGGCGGCAGGAGAAAATAAAGATGTAGCGGTAAGCAATATTCTCCTAAAGGGCAGCAAGGCGCAAAATTACAGCATTGCTTCCTCCGCTGCGGCAACTGCAGATATCCTGCCCAAAACCGTGACGGTATCCGGTGTAATAATTTTCGATAAGCCCTATGACGGAAATGCTGCGGCGACCATCAGCAGCGCTGATCTTGCCGGAAAGGTAGGAACAGAAGAGGTCTATATTGATTACAGTGGGGCTTCTGCCTCATTTGATGATGAAAAAGCAGGCAAGGACAAGCCGATAACGGTAACCGGGCTGAAACTGGGAGGCTCGGATAAAAACAATTATCAGTTGCTCAGCAATGAATTCCGTACGGTGGGCAACATTACTCCCCTTGGAACCATAAATGCTCCGGAAGCCTCCATAGCAAGCGGATCATTCCTAAAAAACGGAGCGAAGATTACGCTGACCGCTGCGGGAGGCCCGGAGACAGTGATCTACTATACGCTGAGTGCCACGGCAACAGACCCGGACCGGGATGACGGCAGCACTCCCAGTGGAGGAACGGTCACCATTACCGGAAACCTCGGCGGTACGATTGTTTTAAGTGCATTCGGGGCTAAGACCGGCTATACCGACAGCCCGATCTCCCGGTTTACCTATCAAATTCAGGGATCACAGATCTTAAGCATCACTGGTGTCAGCGCAGCTGACAAGGATTACGACGGGACAAGGGATGCTGCCATTTCCGGCGGAACTCTTTCGGGAGTGATCACGCCGGGGGATGATGTTGCCCTTGACAGCAGCGGTGTATACGGGCTGTTTGCAGATAAAAATGCAGGAACGAGCAAAGCGGTAGAAATAAAGGGGTATGAGCTGAAGGGAGCCGATGCTGCATATTATTCCCTGCAGGTACCGGAGCTGACCGCTGATATCAGAGAACGAGATGTGAGCATATCCTCTGTCGATATCGAGGATAAGATCTATGACGGAACAACGCTGGCATCCATATTGGGCGCCACACTGAGCTGGAAAGCAGCGGGAGATGATGTCTTCGTTGATTTACCTTTAGCTGTGGCAGCTTTTGACGACGCAGCACTCGGAAGCGGAAAGCAGGTAGCCATAACGGGACTGGTGCTTGCGGGAAGCGATGAGGGGAACTATTATCTGATCAACTCGGATACCCAGGCCTATGGAAATATTATCGCAACAGGAACTGTTGCGTCACCTTATGCGGAGCCTTCTGAGGGGAACATTCTATCCGGTGCGGCGATAACACTGTCCACTTCCACAGATGGTGCAGAAATCTACTATTCCACAGATGGAAGTACGCCTTCAGAGGGAGGCAATCTCTATGGCGGCGCTATAAAACTGACTGGCAATGCGGGCGTTCAGATCACGGTAAAGGCGATTGCTGTAAAAGCGGGAATGACGGACAGCGGAATCCTGGAGAAAACATATACCTTTATTGCGGCACCGAAACCTGATGACGATCCACCAAAACCGAATCATGGTTCTTCAGGCAAGGAAAAAACAAAAACGAGTCAGGAGCCTGAAATCCGGATTGTAAATACACAGACCGATTCCAGTGCCGTGGCAACCTTGACTGCTTCCGCTGACGCAGCAGGAAAATCCAATGCAGCTGTATCCATGGACGATATGAACAAAGCAATGATCGGTGCAGTAAAAGAGGCGGAACAAAGGGGCGGTGCAATTACTGCCGGAATAACCATCCATATTGATGCGCCGCAAAGCAGTTCCTCCGTAACAACGGGGATTCCGACCGAAGCAATCCGGCAGGCCGTGGCAGAAGGCATCCGTACGTTAACCGTGTCCACTCCCATCGCGTCCGTGTCCTTTGATTCTGAGACGCTTTCTGGAATCGCAGGAGAAACAGCCGGGCAAGTCAAAATAACTGCAGCAAAAGCAGATGCATCTAAACTTTCAGGCGAAACACTTCAATTGGTGGGAAGCAGACCGGTCTACCAGCTCGGCGTTACAGAAGGAGACAGAGCAATTTCTCACTTCAATGGAACCGTAACGGTGTCCATTCCATACACGCCGCAA
>JAQSXD010000332.1 GCA_029266295.1 Bacillota bacterium
GACAGCGCGGAACAAATCACAGCCATTTTGAAGTCGATTCCTGATTATAAGCCCTTGGTCAAAAAGAAGTTCTTCGATCTGCCCGAGCAAGCGTGAACGTTGGGAAATATGTATGCAATTCAAATCAATATTATGAAGCACTGAAGGAGGAAGATGCTGCCTTGAAGACTCTGATCATTGCGGAAGCAGGCGTGAATCATAACGGACAGATGGATCTTGCACGAAAGCTGGTTGATGCAGCTGCGGAAGCTGGAGCTGATTATGTAAAGTTTCAGACCTTTCGCGGCAAAAATCTGGCTTCTGCACGTGCGGATAAGGCTGATTACCAAAAGGATGCGAAGCATCCCGGCGAGACGATGCTTGATTTGGTCAAGAAACTTGAACTTCCCTTTGTGTACTTTCTTGATTTAAAACAATATTGCGGAGAAAAAGGAATTGGTTTTTTGTCAGCTCCCTTTGACATTGAAAGTGCCGAGTACCTCTATTCCATCGGGGTTGACAGGATGAAGATTCCTTCGGGAGAAATCACCAATCTGCCGCTTTTAGAGGTGATTGCACAGCACTCCTGTCCCATTCTGCTATCCACAGGCATGAGTGAGACGGCTGAAATCAGAGCCGCAATTGAGATTTTAAGCAGCAAGGGCAGTAAGGATATCACAGTGCTTCACTGCAATACGCAGTATCCCACACCGATGCAGGATGTGAATCTTCTCGCCATGACTGCATTGCGAGAAAGCTTTGGAATTCCCGCAGGCATTTCAGATCATACGCTGGGAATGGAGGTCCCAATTGCTGCTGCAGCACTGGGAGCCGCCGTGATCGAAAAGCACCTTACCCTTGATCGAAATATGGAGGGCCCGGATCATAAGGCAAGCATGGAGCCCGACGAATTTTGCATCATGATAAACTGCATCAGAAACGTGGAAAAAGCTTTGGGGACCGGACGAAAGCAGGTGACGGACTCTGAACGGGAAAATCGCAGGGTTGCCAGAAAAAGTATCGTTGCTGAAAGAAAGATCAGGAAGGGAGAGCGTTTCACCGCTGAGAATCTAACCGTGAAACGACCGGGAGACGGAATCTCACCAATGCTGTGGTACGAGATCATCGGTCAGATTGCATTCAGAGACTTTGACGAGGATGAGCTCATAACAGGAATGGAAAAGCAGGGCTGAAAAGCTGAAAAGGAGTAAAATACAGGGAATGAAGGTTATTGTCATCGGAATGGGATCAATGGGCAGAAGGCGGACTGGGCTGCTCATAAAGAGTTATACCCAGATAAAAGTCAGTGCGGTGGAGCCGGATGAGGGAAGGCGGAAGCAGGCGGAAGACGCATACCATATTAAGGTGTATGCGGATTTAGAGACTGCGCTGACGGATGAAGAGCCAGATGCTGCTTTTGTGTGTACTTCTCCCGAAAGTCATGGGGATATCATTATCGAGTGTGCGGTGCGCGGGCTTCACATTTTCAGTGAGATCAATCTGCTGCACAACCGGTACGACGAGATCATCAAGGCATCAAAGCTGAGTGGGAAAATACTATATCTGTCCTCTACCCAGCTTTATCGTAAGGAAATCGAAATGATTCAAACGCTCGTAACCGAGCACCAGGCCAAGGTAAATTATCATTATCATGTCGGACAATATTTGTCTGACTGGCATCCATGGGATCAGAAGCACGAATTTTTTGCATGGAGCAGCAAAACAAATGGCTGTCGTGAAATTTTAGCAATTGAGTTGCCATGGATTCTAAAAACCTTCGGAGCGGTAAAAGAAATCATGGTATGGAAAGATCATCTATCCTCACTGCCGGTGGATTATCCGGACAATTATATGATCGTAATACTGCATGAGAATGGAAGCAAAGGCGTTTTGTTGACCGATATCGTCTCGAGAAAAGCAATCAGGGCACTCACGGTGTATTCTGAGAATTTATTGATCCAGTGGAGCGGAACACCAGACAGTCTGGTTACCTATAATCTTCAAAATCAAAGGATGGAACGGATTGATACGTATCTGGATGCAGAGACGAAGCCGGGATATGCAGAGTTTATCATTGAAAATGCCTATTTGGAGGAAATCGAAGTCTTCTTTCGAAAAATAGAAGGAGATTCGAGTTTGGAACGATATACCTTTGAGGAGGATGCAGAAACGCTGAACCTGATCGACAGGATTGAGGGATTGATATAACGAGTGGTATAAACGTATGGTACAAAGGAATCGAGGGATTGGAATGAAGCGGATCATAATCATTGGAACCGGCGGTAATGCCAAGGTGGTGCTGGATGCTGTGTTGTGCAGAATTCGAAGTGGGGAGGAACTTATTCTCGAAGGGTTTTTGGATGACAATGATGACAGAAAAAGCCAAAGGTCATATCCGATTCTGGGCACTCTTCAGAGGATCGACGATTATCGTTTGAAGAAGGAGATCCGATTTGTTAATGCGGTAGGAAATAATCTAGCACGAAAGCGAATTTTTGAGCGATACCCCGATGTTGATTATGACACAGTGGTCCATCCTAGTGTGCTAATCGGAACTGGGGTGGTAATTGGGGCAGGTTCCGTTGTAATGGCAGGAGCGATCATCAATGCGGATTCGTTCATTGGAAAGCAGGCACTGATCAATACCGGTGCAATCATAGAACATGATAATCGGATCGGAGACTTTGTTCACGTTGCATCAGGAGCTGCGACGGCGGGAAACGTTAGGATAGGCTCTGGCAGTATGCTGGGAACAGGAGCAAAGGTAATCCAAGGGATCTCGATTGGAAGCAATGCGATGATCGGTGCGGGGGCAGTGGTGATTTCTGACATTCCAGATGGCTGCACTGCGGTCGGGGTTCCCGCCAGGGTCATTCGATGACAGAGGTGGGAAGGATGAAAGTATGCTTTTGCGGCCTCGGCTCCATAGGAAGGAAGCATCTTGCCAATTTTTTAAGGCTGGCTGAAGAGAGAAAGCTTTCGGTTGAAATCCATGCTTTGAGAAAGGAAACCGCAGGGCAATCAGGGGATGAGCGTTTTTCTGCGCAGCAATTGGATCGGCTGCTTTCTAAACAAGTCACGGATTCTGCACTGCTGGATTGGGATTATGACATCACATTTATTACAAACCCCTCCTCGCTTCACTACCGCACTATCTCAGCAATGGCAGGAAGAACCAAGCATATGTTCATTGAGAAGCCTGTCTTCGACGACGTGAATGATCGAATATCAGATTTAAATTTGGGGATCGGCGGAGTTTATTATGTAGCGGGACCATTTCGTTACTCAGAGGTGATTCGCACACTCAAAAACGTAGCCGCAGAAGAGCAAATCTATTGCGCAAGGGTGATTTGCTCCAGCTATCTGCCGGATTGGCGTCCTGAAACGGATTACCGTGCATGCTACAGCGCAAAAAAAGGTTTGGGCGGCGGTGTCTCACGGGATTTGATCCACGAATGGGACTATCTTGTAAGGATTTTTGGATTTCCCAAACGGGTCTTCTGTATCAGCGGTAAGTATTCTCATTTGGAGATCGACAGTGAGGATGCTGCCTTTTATATTGCCGATTATGGAATGATGGTGTTGGAGCTGCATCTTGACTATTACGGCAGGGTTCCCAGAAGGGAAATCGAGCTTTTTACAAGGGGAGGAACCATAAAGGGCGATTTGATTGCCCATACCGTTTCGTTTCGTGGGATTCAGTCAGAGACACCGAAAATCCTTACAGACATCTCCTTTCAAGAAACCATGGATGATCTCTATGAAAGGGAGATGAAGTTTTTTCTGGATCACATTCTTGAAAAGAAGCCCCTGAATAATGTTGAAGAGTGCTTGAAGATTCTCGGGTTGGCGCTTGGAAAGGAGTTGCCATGAAGCTATTAATCACCATTTGCGGCAGAGCCGGATCAAAAGGAGTTAAGAACAAAAACATAAAACCATTCATTGGAAAACCGCTGGTTCTCTATACGATATCGGCGGCTTTATTGTATCGGGAAGCCCACGCAAACGATCACATCGACATCTGCGTGAGCAGCGACAGCGATGAGCTTCTCCAGCTTGCGGATCGGTTTGAACTAGACGGTATTCACCGGCCGGAGGACTTGTCAAGGGATACGGCATCAAAGGTTTCCGTGATCAGACATGCAGCAAACCAGATGGAAAACGAACGGAACCTGCGCTATGATTTGATCCTCGATCTGGATATTACTTCCCCTCTTAGAACCCTTGAGGATATGGAGAACGCCATCGAAAAAATCTTACATGACGCTGATGCTGACGAAAGCACTGACGCTGATGTTAACGCTGAAGCTGGTTTTATCACTGACGTGGTATTTTCCGTCGTTCCTGCCAGAAGAAATCCCTACTTTAATATGGTGGAAATACGGGATGGGAAAGCACGACGGATATTTGAGCAATCGTACATCTCTCGACAGCAGGCACCGCAAGTATATGACATGAATGCATCCATTTACTGTTACCGAAGAGATTCGTTGATGAATCACCTAAAGGATTCTCCGCTGGATGGAACCTTTGATGTGATCCTGATGAGAGACACAGCGGTATTAGATATTGATTCCGAGGAAGATTTTGAACTCATGGAGTTTCTTGCTGATAGAATCTTTTATCACGACTTCAGAGAAATACTGGATTATGCAGACAGGTTAATGCGCCAGGCGATCTGATCCAGCCATTTTCACCCGCTTTGCCAGCCAGGAGCGCTGCTTCAGCCTCCTCACCCATCTCTGCCCTCCTTC
>JAQSXD010000333.1 GCA_029266295.1 Bacillota bacterium
CTTTCCTTTTTTACACCGGAGCTGCTTGAAATCCCGGAAGAAAAGCTGAAAGGATTCATTGAAGCAGAACCGGGTTTGAAACTGTATGAACATGCAATTAACGAATTGCTGCGTGAGAAGGCACATGTCCTTTCCAAGGATGAAGAAAATCTCATGGCTCAAATGAGCGAAATCGCCGGTGCTACCAACGATATCTTTGGTATGCTCAATAATGCCGATATCAAATTTGGCACCATCATGGACGAAGACGGAGACGAAGTTGAGGTAACTCACGGAAGATACATCGGTTTTATGGAATCCCACAGCAGAAGAGTTCGAAAGGATGCCTACGAGCACATGTATCAGGCCTATGACAACCTGAAAAATACCCTTGCCTCAACCTATAATTATAATACGAAAACTGATGTCATCACTGCCAGAATTAGAAAGTACGGCTCTGCAAGAGAAGCCGCCCTGTCCGGTGATAATATTCCCGCTTCCGTATACGACAACTTGATCGATACTGTAAACAGCAGGCTGGATCTGCTGCACCGATACGTGGAAGTCAGGAGAAAGATGCTTGGCGTGGATCAGGTTCACATGTATGATATGTACGTTCCGCTGGTGGAGATGCCTAAGGCGGAGGTATCCTATGAGAAAGCGCTGGAGATGATGACTGCAGGGCTGGCTCCTTTGGGAGAAGGCTATCTAAAGAAGATGAATGAAGGAATCGCTGCAGGCTGGGTCGATGTCTACGAAAATGAAGGCAAAACCAGTGGCGCTTACTCCTTCGGAAGCTACGACAGCATGCCGTATATTTTAATGAATTATAACGGAAGACTGAAGGATGTATTCACATTGGTTCATGAGATGGGTCATTCCATGCATTCCTATTATACCAGGCAAAATCAGCCCTTCGTGTACGGCGGGCATTCCATTTTCACTGCAGAGGTTGCTTCTACAGTAAATGAATCTCTGCTGATGCACCATCTCCTTGACAATTGCAAGGATACGGAGGAGAGAAAATACTTGCTAAATCTCCATATTGAAGAATTTAGAACCACCTTGTTCCGTCAAACCATGTTTGCGGAATTTGAAAAACTGACCCATGATGCGGTAGAAAAGGGCGAGGTGCTTACAGCGGAGTGGCTCAGTAAAGAGTACGACAAATTAAATAAAAAGTATTTTGGCGACAAGGTCTCGTACGATCCGTATATTGCTATGGAATGGTCAAGAATCCCCCATTTTTACAGAGCATTCTACGTATATAAATATGCCACCGGCTACTCTGCAGCTTCGGCAATCTCCGGAAAGATCTTGAAAGAGGGAGCTCCTGCAAGGGATGCCTACATCGAGTTTCTGAAGACGGGGGAAAGTAATTATCCCATTGAACTGCTGAAAATCGCAGGTGTTGACATGAGTAGTCCGGCTCCCATCGAACAGGCGATGGATGCTTTTGAAAAGCTCATTGTGGAAATTGAAAAATTGGTGTAAAATAGATCGGGGCAGAGCAGTTCTGCCCCGATTACTCTTTCTTTCATTTGAAATTAAGATCGAGTATGCCTCAAGCGATTGGTTTCCTAATTGAAGGAGCAAAGCTGCTTTTAGTGAATAAGGGGGAGAAAAGCTCTGATGAGGATCATCAATGTTTTTGCAAATGACACTGTTCTATCCAGAGAAACAAAGAAACTTCTCAGACGAAAACTGGAAAAAAGTGACTTCGTGGTTCCCCGGGAATTTGATCCCAATGCGGAGCTGATTATCTGTATCGGGGGAGACGGTTCATTTTTGGAGACGCTGCATCGACATGATTTTCCTGATATTCCGTTCATTGGTATCAATACGGGTCATCTCGGGTTTTTTCAAGAGCTCCATCCAGACGGCTTAGATGAATTTATCTTTCGTTATAAACAGGGGAAATATGAAATCCAGCACTTAAAAACTGTGAAGGCGAAGGTTACCGTCGGAAACCAAAGTTTTGTCTATAAAGGGCTGAATGAAATACTGATCAAAGGGGAACGTTCCAGAGCCATTCATTTGAATATATCCATAGGGGACAGTTTTATTGAGCGGTTCAGCGGAGACGGAATTCTGGTATCAACGCCGGCAGGCAGTACGGCTTACAACTACTCTCTGGGGGGAAGCATCGTGGATCCAAGGCTAACACTTCTTCAGCTGACGCCCTTAGCGCCGATGAATACCACTGCATACCGGTCCTTTACCTCCAGCATTATTCTTCCTCCTGATCTTTCCATTCGGATCAATCCTGAGTACAACGGAGAACGTGGGCTTTTAATTGTACCGGACGGTATGGAATACCTTCATGTTGGATCCGACGAAATCGTCCTGGAGTTTTCAGAATCGATTGTCAAACTCCTCCGGTTTGAACATTATGACTTCTGGAATAAAGTAAAGAGCAAATTTCTATAGAGAAATAAAAAATAAAGGGAACAAGCAAATACGATGAGTCAAGCAAATAAATTTGAATACACGATTAAGGATAACGAAACAGAGCTCCGGATTAAGGAGCTCTTAAAACGTAATTTTGGGTTTTCCACAAGATTAATGAACAAGCTGAAAGCAGGAGAGTACGTAAAACTCAACGGCCGCCCGGTTAAAATGTATGCAACAGGCAATACCGGGGATCGCATTACCATTGACCTGCCCCAGGAAAACAGCCATTTTGAACCTGAGAAAATACCGATTTCCGTGGTCTTTGAGGATGAAGACCTTCTCATTGTAAATAAACAACCCGGCTATGTTGTTCATCCCACCAAAGGGCATCCCTGCAGAACGCTGGCAAATGGGATCATGAACTATATGCTGGAAAATAATAAGAACTATAAAATACGGTTTATCAACCGGCTGGATATGGACACCTCAGGGCTTTTGGTGGTGGCTAAGAATTCTCACTGCCAGGATGATATGCAAAAGCAGATGATTGAGAATGCCGTTGTAAAAAAATATGCTGCAGTGGTCAAGGGGATTATTGAAGAGGATGAGGGCACAGTGGATCTTCCCATCGATAAGGAGCACGAGGATAAGGTGAAACGTACGGTGACCGATGAGGGATATCCGTCGGTTACCCATTATAAAGTCCTTGAGCGCTTTCCACGGGGATACACCTTGGTAGAACTGTTGCTGGAGACCGGCAGGACGCATCAGATCAGGGTACATCTGTCCCATATCGGTCATCCGGTAGTGGGGGACGTGCTCTATGGTGAAGCGTCAGTTTGGCTGATCGAAAGGCAAGCGCTCCATGCCAGATACTTGTCCTTCCGGCATCCGGTCACGGGTGCCATTATGGAGCTGGAAGCTCCGCTCCCTGATGATATGCAGGAGCTGATTTTAAAAATACGTAAATAGATTGGAAGGAACCAAAATTATCATCGCCTCATATTATATAGAAATTGTAATGTCATTTACATGGAGGTGTTTAAGGTGGGCGATGAAATAAAACAATGCGTTGACAGGGATCGCTGTTATGATAAGGACAGATATGACGACTGTGACTGCGACAAAGACAATGATTCGGGCTGGGGCGAATGGCTTCCAATCCTGCTGATCGTTTTCTTACTTTGCGGAGGTACAAACATTTTCGGCGGCTTCGGCGGTCTAGGTGGCTTAGGTGGCTTCGGCGGAGGCGGATGCAGAGATGATTGCTGTGATAATAATGGCGGCTTCGGTAGTGGCTGGTTACTTATTCTAGTCCTGATCTTCTTCTTATTCCAAAACAATCAGGGCTGTGGAAAGGACGGCGGCTTTTTCGGACTCTTCTAAGGACGAAAAGACGTTTGCTCCTGTGAGAGATGAACGAAATATCCATAATAACAAAAAGGAATTGTACGGAAGGAATCCGCCTGCAGTTCCTTTTTTGTTTCCCTTTTGCTCTCTTTTTGTTTCTTTTTTGCTGTATCATTGCTGCTCGAATGAACCGTACAATTATTTCCTTGTTTTGCCTTGACTGACTGCATACCTAGTAGTACAATATATTAATATCAATTTTTTCGCATGAAAAATTGTGACAGTACAACAAATTTATCGTATAAAAATTATCTTGAATATACAAAGGAGTGGATTTAAAATGGCAAAAATTTATTATCAGGGTGACTGTAATCTCGGATTATTAGACGGTAAGACCGTTGCTATAGTTGGCTATGGCAGTCAAGGACATGCTCACGCACTAAATCTTAAGGAAAGCGGAGTTGATGTTGTTGTCGGTCTTTATGAAGGCAGTAAGTCCTGGGCTCAGGCTGAAGCTGCTGGTCTTAAAGTGGCAACGGTTGCTGATGCGGCAAAAGCGGCAGATGTAATTATGATCCTTGTACCCGACGAAAAACAGGCTGATATCTACAATGAAAGCATTAAACCTCATTTGACAGAAGGCAAGGTTCTTGCATTTGCCCACGGATTTAACATCCATTTCCTTCAGATTGTACCTCCTGCAGACGTTGATGTTATCATGATCGCGCCAAAGGGACCTGGACACACAGTAAGAAGCGAATATGTAGCCGGAAAAGGTGTACCTTGTCTTATCGCCGTTCATCAGAACGCGTCCGGAAAAGCGACTGAAATGGGTCTGGCTTATGCTGCTGGTATCGGCGGTTCCAGGGCAGGTGTTCTGGAAACTACGTTCAGACAAGAGACTGAGACCGATCTGTTCGGCGAACAGGCTGTTCTTTGCGGCGGTGTAACCGCTTTGATGGAAGCAGGCTTTGAAACCCTCGTAGAAGCAGGGTATGATCCTGAAAAC
>JAQSXD010000334.1 GCA_029266295.1 Bacillota bacterium
ACCTTCATAAGGCCGGTGATCTTTCAGTCCTGGCTCCGATCCAGAATGTATCAGGTCAACCCCTTTGAAAAAAAGACTTCCATCATGAATCCCTCTGAAATTGCAGCGCTTGCAAAGGCCAACAGCAGGCTGATCAAAACAGTGCGGCCTTATATGGAAAAACTCTACTCCATCGTAGAGGGTTCCGGCTATTTCCTGCTGCTCAGCGACAAAGACGGTTCTATTCTGGATCTGATCGGGGATCACGAGATAATAGAACAGGCAAAGGAAAGCCTGCTGGTGATCGGTGCCAATCGCTCAGAATCCGTAGCAGGCACCAATGCCATCGGAACCTGCCTTGCGATCCAAGCACCGATACAGATTTGGAATGGAGAGCATTACGTGATCAGTCACAGGCATTATTCCTGCAGCAGCGGCCCTATTTTCGACTCAACGGGAGCACTTTTGGGTTGCCTCAACATTACCGGAAGCAATACGGAGATCCATACCCACACCCTGGGCATGGTGCTCAGTGCAGTTGACGGAATCAATAAGGAGCTGAAAATCCGTAAAGCATATGATGAAATCGAATCCATGAGCGCCCAAAGAAACAGCATCCTAGAGGCTGTAACCTCCGGACTGATTCTCCTCAACGAAAACGATGAGATTATTCAAATGAATGGGAATGCGCAGCGTATGCTGCATATCAGCGGACAGAACGCCATCGGCAGGAACATCAACAGCATCATCAGCATAGACGAGCCAGATCAAACATGCAATTTCTATGCGTTAAAGTCAGCATACAGCGACAAGGAAACGGACATCTATTTTACGGGCTCCTATACGGCACCGATCAAGTTTCGCATCAGTGTCAGCTTCGTGGGTCAGGACAAACTGCATGACCGAGGTACTGTAATCCGTCTTGATGAAGCGAAATACATCAATAAGCTTGTAAATAAGGTCAGCGGCTTTAAGGCTTCCTATCATTTCAGCAACATTATGGGCAGTTCTTCCACAGCAAGAACCCTGGTCAGCAGCTGTGAAAAAGCTGCCAGGAACTCATCCAATGTACTCCTTCTCGGAGAAAGCGGCACGGGAAAGGAACTGGCGGCACAATCAATCCATAATGCCAGCTATTATCGGGAGGGCCCTTTTGTTGCGATCAATTGCGCAGCTTTGCCGAAAGGATTGATTGAGAGCGAGCTCTTCGGCTATGAAAAAGGAGCCTTCACCGGTGCTGGTAAAGAGGGAAACCCTGGAAAATTCGAACTCGCCGACGGGGGTACGATTTTCCTCGATGAAATCGGAGATATGCCGCTGGATGTTCAGGCTTCTCTTCTCAGAGTGATTCAAACAAGGGAAGTTGTTCGAATCGGAGCCAAGTATACGAAAAAAATCGATGTTCGGATTATTGCCGCCACAAACCGGAATCTGATAGAAGAGGTGAGTAACAAATCCTTCCGGCAAGACCTCTATTACCGGCTCAATGTCCTGACCATTCAGATGCCTCCTCTCAGAGACCGGGGTGACGACATCTGCGAGCTCGCAGATCATTTTGCGAAAACCTTGAACAACCCCTGGGGAAGAAGGATGACAATTTCGCCCCAAGTTTATCCTCTGCTCAAGAAGTATTCCTGGCCTGGCAACATCCGGGAGCTTGAAAATGCCATTGAGCGTGCAATCAACATAACAGACGACGATCAAATTCGTCCCGATCATCTTCCGGAACAGATTCTGACGCCGGAAAACACTTTGGGGCAATTTGACCCGTTCAATAGAACCGTCTCTGAATCCTTTAACCAATTTGAAAAAACCATGCCTGCGCAATATGACCAATTCAACCAAACGCTGCCTGTTACCACCTTCAATTTGGGCAAAAAAGACTGCGATCTCATACAACTCGGCCTGAAACAGACCGGCGGCAACATCAGAAAAACTGCTGAACTTCTCGGCATCAGCAGAAGAACGCTTTACCGACGAATGGATAAACATGGCATCGATTATCAGGACTTTCGGGATTGATGCATCATCCAATACAAATTTTAGGAAACAATTGGAGATGAAAAAGGACCGGCTGTTTTGTTCAGCCGGTCCTTTATTTTAACGATATGATTAGTTCTTGCTCTTTGCGGAACCTACTACCGCACAGACTGCATAGAGTACCATAACTCCCATTACTCCAAGCATCCAGCCTACTGTTGCATCCATGTTTCTTTCCTCCTTATCCTTCATTCAACAGGTATCTATTATTTCTTTGAAGCTTTGCTGGCAATGGTATAAATTCCCTGTCCAACAGCTATCATTGCAAAGATAACAACGACACTCATAATAAGCAAGTTAATGAACATTCGCATTTCCTCCTTACGCTACAACGCTTAAACAATTCCGTTTAAACTTCTTTATACTCGTGAACCTTGAAATATCCGGGTTCGCCTTTGGTTGTCAGATTTCCGATAATGATTACAATCAGGGACGTAGCCAGCGTTATGTAACCGTTTGGCAGCGAACCGAGCAGGCCTCCGATCGCCGCAGGCAGCGAGGAGAAAGTCCAGATCATATTGACGATCCAGGTAATTGCCAGCGTTGCAGTCGCTACACCATGGCTTCTCTTCCAGAACAGTCCTGTAACGAAGAGCCAGAATACCGGTACCATCCAGGCAAACAACCAGTTGATCGCTGCAAGGATGGGAGGAAGATAAGCTGCAACGCCGATGGCGACTGCGCCAAGAATAACAACCATAATTCTGATGACTTTTGTAACTTCCGCTTCCGAAGCATCTTTTTTGAAAAGTCCCTTGTAAATATCAATCGCAAAGATCGTTGCAGGAGTCAAAGAAGTCATTGCGAAGGTCGACAGGATTGCAGCCAGCAGAGCAGCCAGCAGCAGCGCGGCAACCCAGGCAGGGATCAGATCAACGATCATTGTTGTGGCAGCCATCTTGGGTCCCAATTCTGCATATTCAGGAATGGATCTTGCGGTCAATCCCAGTGTAACTGCGAAAACTCCAAAGAGTCCATTCAAAGGAGCAGCCAGCCAAACAGATCTTCTGATCGTCTTTTCGTCCTTTGCTGACATATATGCCTGAAGCAGCATCTGGCTGATACCCTGGCAGAACACAACAGCAATGATTTGTGCTATTGCAAAAGTGATGAACAAATCAGGCGTTCCAAAGATGCTTGTCATAAAATGATTTGCCGAATCGGCATCATAAAATGCTTGAACCGAATCAAAGTTTCCTCCGGGAAGTGCCAATGCGATGAAGATGGTAGCAACGATCAAGCCGATATACATTACAGCAGCATTGATTACGTTTACAATACCAACTTCCTCCATACCGGCAAGAACAACATAGAAGATACCAAGGACACCGCCTACGATGGCGCCTTGTACGATTCCCCATCCGGTCATGGTGGCGATAACAATACCAACACCCTGCGTTTCCAGCGTCAGGATTCCCCAGATACATCCTGCCATTACGCAGGAAATAGCCAGAGAGTTCTTAGCGCCGTACATTCCCTTCAAGGCTTCCGGTACGGTGGTAACGCCCATTCTTCTCACCCACAGCCCTGTGCCGAAGCAGGCAACGATAATCAATACGACGTGGGCAAGACTGAACCAGTAAGCAACCGCTCCCATGCCATAGGTCATTTCGAAAACACCTAAGATGTGGGCAGTTCCCAGTACGGTGAGTGCGATGGTAGAAGCGAGTACCCATACGCCCATGTTTCTGCCGCCGAGAGCAAATCCGCCCTCCTCGTCTTTGTTTCTCTTTTTAGAAATAAAGAATCCAACACCGAAAATTACCAGAATTTCATAGATCAGCACAATCGCTAATACACCTATTCTCATTTTTTTAAGACCTCCTAAATCTCATTTGATATCCATTGTTACTAATAAAAAATAATATCGGTCAAAGTTATGGCGCATAAAACATCTCTTGAATAAAAAAGCCGGGAGTTCATGCGCCATCTCATCTGTTATTGATCCACGCTTCCTTGCGCGATATGAAAGGTCCTTTTTCTAGAGCTAGTCTCTTGAAGCCAATCTTGCCGGTCCAAAACTCTGAGCAATTCGCAATGCCTGACATCCATCAGGATGGATCTCATATTTTACGCCCTTGGGGATATAAAATCCGTCTTCTACAGAAAGTGGAAGCTTTTCTCCATCTGCAATGACATAACCTTTGCCGGAAATAACGTAGGACATTTGATCAGATTCCGCAACCTGTCCGCTAATAACACCGTCGGGCAAAATTTCAACCACCTGGAATTCGATTGTTTTGCTGCCTCCGTTTTTAGGATTGGAAATCGGAAATGCTGTTGCTTTCTCTGCATCAGCTGCAGGGATTGGGGTTACGTCGTTTATATTTCTGATGAAAGGTTCTGTCTGACTGAATTCTTTCGGTGTCAGCGTTACGAGGAATTTTAAAGTCTGAACGCCGATGGGATACATTTCATGATCTGAGTTTCCGGGAATCCACATTACATCTCCAACCTTGTATTCATACCGCTTTCCGCTGATAATGGAATACCCTTTTCCGGACAGAATAAAGTAGCAGTGGTCTGCATCTTTATGATTGTCAAGAATTGCGGCACCTCCGAATCTGATTTCACAGATTGAGAAGAAATTGTAAGTGTCTGAGTCCATGGTTGCTGGTAAGCCGAAGGCAAACGCGTGTGCGTTCAGATGCCTGGCAGGTGCAGCAGGGGTAAGATCATAATAGTTTTTCACATAAGCTTTAGCCATTTTT
>JAQSXD010000335.1 GCA_029266295.1 Bacillota bacterium
CCATTAAAAGGAGAAGCTTCGGCACGATGATTTTCAACAAGAATAACATAGCAGGTTGACCCGATATAGACTGTGACGGTATAATATTTTTGGATATAATAGAACAAAGGGTGAATCAGATGACAGGAATTGCCGGATAGGTTTTTGACCGAGGTTCTGAACTGTCTTCTTTCAATTAATTATATTATAGCAGGAAAGGATAAGATAAATGCTGAACTTTGATTACGAAAATAGGACAAGGATTGTTTTTGGTAAAGGAAAACAGGCCATGGTTGGAGAACTGATCAAGCCTTATGGAAATAAGATTCTGTTTCATTACGGGGGAGAGAGCATTAAAAAAAGCGGGCTTTATGATGAAGTGCGAAGTGCGCTGGAAGCCGCTGACGTTTCCTTTGTGGAACTGGGCGGAGTAAAGCCCAATCCCAGGCTTTCTCTTGTCAGGGAAGGAATCCGAATCTGCAGAGAAGAGGGGATCGATTTTATATTGGCAGTGGGCGGCGGCAGCGTCATCGATTCAGCAAAGGCGATCGCATTGGGCGTGCCCTATGACGGAGATGTCTGGGATTACTTCCTGACGAAAAAACCTGCTGACAAGGTACTCGATCTGGCTACGATCCTGACCCTTCCCGCTACCGGATCGGAATCCAGTGACAGCGTGGTGATTTCACAGGAAGAGACGCGGCTGAAAATGGGATATCACAGTGACAAAGTTAGACCGGTATTCAGCATTATGAATCCGGAACTGTATTTCACGCTGCCGAAAAATCAGGTTGCAAACGGTGTTTGTGACATGATGAGTCACATCCTTGAGCGCTACTTTACCACAACGGTGAAAGCAGACGTCACCGACGGACTTTGCGAAAGCACGCTGAAGGCGATCATAAAGAATGCGCTGATTCTGAATCAGAACAAGAGAGACTACGATGCATGGGCGGAGGTGGCCTTTGCGGGTACCATAGCCCACAATGGGCTGCTGGGACTCGGCAGAGCGCAGGACTGGGCCTGCCATAAGATGGAACATGAACTCAGTGCGCTCTACGATGTCGCTCACGGTGCGGGGCTTGCAGTCCTTACCCCCTCATGGATGAGGTATGTATACAAAACTGAGATCAATATGTTTGTCCAGTTTGCGGTAAATGTAATGGGCGTTGAAGGTACCTACAGGGACCCGGATGCAATTGTCAATGAGGGAATCGACAGGCTGGAACGCTTCTTCATTTCCATAGGACTCCCTGTTACCCTAAGTGAACTTGGCATTGATGACAGCAATCTGGAGTTGATGGCGAAAAAAGCTACATGGTACAGCGATGGAAAGGAAACCCCGGTAGGAGGTTTCCAAAAGCTCGCTTGGAAGGATATTCTTGAAATCTACAAGATGGCCCAATAAATACAAAAAAGCTGGTTGAATTTAGGAAAATCCTCTTGATTTCAGTGGACAAATGTTTTATATTAGAGTTGTTAGCACTCTTTTTGATAGAGTGCTAACAACTCTCGTTTATTGAAACGAAGCAAGCCTGCGGCCAAGGGCCGTTGAGTTCCGAAAGAATAGGAGGGGTTTTTATATGGCTAAAAAACAGTTTAAAGCAGAGTCAAAACGACTTTTGGATCTCATGATCCATTCTATTTATACCCATAAGGAGATTTTTTTAAGGGAGCTGATCTCCAATGCCAGCGATGCAATCGATAAGCTTTATTACAAAAGTCTCACGGAAAATGTAACAGGGATCACCAGAGATCAATTTGAAATCCGCATTACGACAGATAAAGAAAGCAGATTTCTTACCATTACAGATAATGGGATTGGTATGACAAAAGAGGAGCTGGAATCCAATCTTGGGACCATCGCAAAGAGCGGTTCCCTAAACTTTAAGAAAGACAATGAGCAAAAGGAAGACATCGATATCATCGGTCAGTTTGGTGTGGGCTTCTACTCCGCATTTATGGTCAGCAGCGAGGTAAAGGTCATCAGCAGGGCGTACGGAGAAGAGCAGGCGTACTGCTGGGAATCTTCCGGAACCGAGGGCTATTCCATCGCAGAGTGTGAAAAGGATGGCTGCGGAACGGAGATCATCTTAACAATTAAGGAAGACACTGAGGATGAGAAGTACGATGAGTTTCTTCAGGAATATAGAATTCGCAGCTTGATCAAGAGATATTCCGATTATATTCGATATCCTATTAGAATGAAGACCGAGCAGCGAAGAGCGAAGGAGGGCAGTGAAGGCGAGTTTGAGACAGTGATTGAGGATCAAACACTCAACAGCATGATCCCGATCTGGCGGAAAAATAAAAATGAAATTTCCGAAGATGAGTATAATGGGTTCTATCAAGAGAAGTTTTTTGATTTTGCCAATCCAGCCAAGGTGATTCATACGAACGTTGAGGGAATGGTTTCTTATAATGCACTGCTTTTTATTCCTTCCAAGCCACCGTACAATTATTACACCAAAGAGTATGAAAAGGGGCTGCAGCTTTATTCCAGCGGAGTGCTGATCATGGATAGATGCGCTGACCTGTTGCCTGACTATTTCAGTTTTGTGAAGGGATTGGTGGACTCTCAGGATCTTTCCTTGAACATCTCAAGAGAAATGCTGCAGCATGACAGGCAGCTAAAAGCCATTTCCTCCAGAATCGAAAAGAAGATCAAGAGCGAACTGACAGAGCTGATGAATGTAGATCGGGAGAAGTACGAAGAATTTTTTAAAAACTTTGGACTACAGATTAAGTATGGAATTTACGATGGTTACGGCGCCAATAAAGATACACTGAAGGATTTACTCCTGTTCTATTCCTCAACGGAAAAGAAACCGGTGACCTTGGCTGAGTATGTTTCCCGCATGAAGGAAGAACAGAAATTTATCTATTATGCAGCGGGGGATACTGTTGAAAGAATTGATCGGCTGCCCCAGACAGAAGTGCTGAAGGACAAGGGTTATGAGATCCTCTACTTCACTGATGACATTGATGAGTTCGCAATCCGTATCCTGAGTGAATTTGACGGCAAAGAATTTAAATCCGTTTCCGGAGATGATCTGGGTATTGAAGAGGATCAAAAGGAGAACGAAGAGGTCAAGAAAGAAACCGAGGACAATAAAGAGCTGCTGACCTTTATGAAGGATACACTCAGTGGAAAGATCAGTGAAGTGAGACTTTCTCAGAGACTGAAAACCCACCCTGTTTGCCTGTCCAGCGGCGGCAGTATTTCCATCGAGATGGAAAAAATACTCAATGCAATGCCAAGTGATGACAAAGTGAAAGCAGAAAAAGTACTTGAGCTCAACGCATTCCACCCGGTACTTAAGGCCATGAAGGAGGCGTATGAAGCAGACAAGGACAAAGCGAAAACCTACACGGAGCTTTTATATAATCAGGCACTTATGATTGAAGGCCTTCCAATTGAAGATCCGGTTGCATTTTCCAATGCTGTATGCGATCTCATCGCATCAAAATAAGAATAAAAAAGTTCATTTCATAAGAGTTTTATCGAAAGCCGGAGGCACATCACTGCCTCTGGTTTTTTATTGGCTGCATTCTATAAGGACAGTTAAATCATAATCACGTTTATTTACAAACAAGATAACACTTGACTTAAGCTCAGAATAATATGAACTATGAATCAGTTTGTTGCGGTCTATTTGGATTCGGTTCGGAGGCACTGCTAACGCAGCCAGAAACCGGCTGCCGGAACAACTGATCAGAAGGGGGTATGAGAGAATGCTCGTCTTCGCGTCGCTGTCGGTGTTATTGCTTGTTTTTATCGTTCTGATTTACAGAATGATTTCCAGAATACTCTGCAGTATTTATCCAAGGCCCGAAAAGACAGAAGTGAAAGCTTTTGAACAACTCCTCTCCTATGCAGGTTATAACTACGATCCGGTTCAGGATATTTTTTTTTCCAAGCTGGATGCATGGCAGAGGGAATTTGGTTATTGCCGGCTTTATGACGAGGCAGCTGCACCGGCGAGTATCATTATCGACGCAGAACCGGTGGAGTTTGAGTATGGAGGAAAGAGATGGCTGATTCAGTTCTGGAAGGGACAGTATTACCTGAATACGGGATGTGAAATCGGCGTTTATTATACGGATCAACAGGATCTTAATATTCCGGGGTTGTTTGCCGGGACTTTTTATCAATGTGCATCAGACGATGATCTGCTGGAACTATCGTATGTTCTGTTTAAGAAAGGAAGAAAGCTGTTTGAGAGAACAGAGAGGCACTGGTGGCTCAGTGGTTTTAAGGCAGGCGTATTCTCTGAACCTGAGGAACTCGCCATGCACATCAAAATCATGTTATTGGATGAAAAAATGTGCGAAACCTTCGTCACTGCGCTGACGAAGATCGGCTATCAAAGAAGTCAGATCAAAATCGACGGTGCTTACGTTGAGTTTGTTTTTGACAAAGCCCATACACCAAAGCCTTTTACAAGGTCAGAGAAAACAGATCGGATGATCCAAAATTATAACCGGCTTGCCTGTAAAAGATATCGGCAAATCACTTTAAGATGCAGAACGATGGCAGAAAAGATCTGTATTATTCGAAGGAAAGAGCCGCTGTTTTATGAAGGGATGATTCGCATAGGAAAAACAAGGCGTATCATAAAGGCCTTTTATGAGTTGATCGAGCATCGCACTGACTGACAACATTGGGTTAATAAACCTAAAGCAGCAGTCTTCCGTGAACGATCATAAGTAGTAAAATCGGGAGAGATTGTTATGAA
>JAQSXD010000336.1 GCA_029266295.1 Bacillota bacterium
TGCAAGAACCCGGTCAATCCCCACCTGTTTTGCAATGGCTTCTGCAGTCTTCCGATTGTCTCCGGTGATCATTGCCACCTCAAGGCCCATGGATTTCAACTTGTCAATGGCCTTTTGACTGCTTGCTTTTACCACATCGGCGACAGCAATGATTCCAGAAATCCTGCCGTCTGCTGCAATATACATCGGCGTCTTGCCTTCCCCTGCAAGGCGGTCTGATTCCTGCTCCAATCCTGTCAAATCGACGGATCGTTCCTTCATCAGTTTACGGTTGCCAAGCAGGAGTTTCTTTCCTGCGATGACCACCTCGATACCATGACCCGGAATTGCTGCAAATTCTTCTACCTTAAGAAGTTCAAGCGCTTCGTCCTCTGCTTTGTTGACGATTGCCTCACCCAAAGGATGCTCAGAACCCTTCTCCGCTGAAGCAGCCAGCTGCAGCAGTTCTGTTCGGTGGATTCCATTTGCAGTAATGATGTCAGTAACTTCCGGCTTTCCTTCCGTGATGGTTCCTGTTTTATCGAAGACAATGGTGTTGATCTTATGGGTTGTTTCAAGTGCCTCGCCGCCTTTAATGAGGATGCCGTACTCAGCTCCCTTACCGGTGCCTACCATGATGGCTGTGGGTGTTGCCAGCCCCAAAGCACAAGGGCAGGCGATCACGAGGATGGCAATGAATATGGTGAGAGAAAATACAAGAGACTCTCCGCTGATAAACCACGCCAGAAACGCCAGCACGGCAATGACAAATACGATGGGCACAAAGTAACCGGAAACCACATCCGCCATCTGGGCGATGGGGGCCTTGGAGCCTTGCGCTTCTTCCACCAGCTTGATGATCTGCGCAAGAGCTGTATCTCCACCTACTTTTTTCGCTTCAAAGCGAATCAGCCCGTTTTTATTGATGCTGGCAGCATAGACCGGATCTCCTGCTCTCTTTTCAACAGGGATGCTTTCGCCTGTGAGCATGGATTCATCCACAGACGTATTTCCCTCGGTAACCACACCATCTACAGGAATTTTCTCTCCCGGCTTCACAAGGATGATATGGCCTATTTCAACATCCTCAATGGGCACTTCATATTCCTTACCGTCTTTTATAACCGTAGCTGTTTTCGGCGCCAGACCCATGAGCTTTTTGATCGCCTCTGAAGTTCTGCCCTTGGAAACTGCCTCCAGGGATTTGCCGAGGAGGATCAATGTAATAATGACCCCTGCGGTTTCAAAATAGAGCCCTTCCACTGCACCAAAGTTGCCTTGTGTTATTTCATAAACAGAGTACAGGCTGTATATGATCGCAGCCGTCGTTCCCATGGCGATGAGCGAATCCATATTGGGACTTCGGTTTAAGATCGCCTTGTATCCCACCGTATAGAACCTGTAACCCGCAGCAACGATGGGAATGGTCAGCACGATCTGCAGGATCGCATAGTTCAGTGGAAACTGCATCGGGTTGAATACGAACGGGATGGGAAACCGCAGCCACCAAATCATAGAGCCCATGGCAAAGTACAGCAACGGCACAGCAAATACAGTGGAGACCCAGAATTTGATCCATAACGTTTTTATTTCTTTCTCCTTCCGGAGTTTATCTTCATCCACCACAGCTGCTTTCTTTTGTATCTCCGCAGCTCCATATCCTGCTTTTTCGATGCGCTCTTTGATCTGATCCAGCGTTGTCCTGCCCGGATCATAAGCTACTACTGCCTTCTCCGTCGCCAGATTCACGGAAATCTCTTCGACTCCCTCCATTTTTGCCACGACCTTTTCGATCCTGGCCGAGCAGGCGGCACAGGTCATTCCGGTTATTTTTAAAGTCTCTTTCACAAAATCCACGTCCTTTCTATAACATTTTCCCAATGGTGACAAGCAATTCATCAACGATTTTATCATCGCCTGCCTGTATTTTTTCAACAAGACAGCCACGGATATGATTTTCAAGCACCAGCTTGCTGACTGAATCCAGCGCCGCCTGAACCGCTGCAATCTGATTGAGCACATCGTTGCAATAAACGTCTCGTTCAATCATACCTTTGATGCCGCGCACCTGTCCTTCCACTCGATTGAGTCTCGTTACAAGGCTGGCTTTCAGCTTCTCGTCTCTGATGGTGATATTCTCATCCTGAACGTTCTTCTTAACAGAGCAGTTATGGCAAGGATTTTCACTGCTCTTTTCAAGGGTTTTCTCCGTCTTGCCGCTCTTATCAAATATTTGATCTGCCTCTTCCTTCCCTTGACCCATCTTCTTCCTTTCATTTATTTCTGTCATTGAAAATCCTCCTTACTGCGGGCAGCATCAACGCCCGCTCACACATTTATTTCCACTTACATTCCAGCTGAACTGTCCGTTTTATATGAACGGTACCTATTATTTGTTGTTTTACTTGCTTTTATACAATACCCCCGTATGGTATATTTCAAGCATAACAGAAGCAGTTATTTTGCACAACTGCTAAATTAAAAGGAATTATTTTACGTTCCGAAACTGCTGACCAGCACCTGCACCTCCTTAGTTCTGGCAGCAGCTGGATTGGTAGGACGGCAAGGCCGGCGAAACCGGAATTTGGGAGGAATCCGCAAGATCATCTACTACGACGATCTGACTTCGGATCATCCCCATCCAGCAGCTAAAGGAAACAACGCCACTCTTGTCAGGAGTAAAGGCAATCAGATTGTCCCCAGGCTCAAGCTGTTTTTCAATGTTATATTCCGGAATGATAATCCGGTAGTTGCAGCCGTTGAGATCTCCCGGCTCCGCCTGAAGATTCCACTGTACCGGTATCCCCGCCTGAACAGCAATGGGCGGATACCCTCCTGAATCAAGCTGCGTTGTCACGGTCTGAACCCCATTTTCAAGTTCTGCTTTCACACTTTGAGAAGCCGAATCTGCCCTTTCGATTCCCGAGGCGAAAGAAGGCACTGCGAATCCAGATAGCGCCATTCCATTGCTCAGCATGAGAGTGCCAAGCAAGATGACCAGCATCGCGCTAACCGTCATCATCCGCTGGGTGAAACGCTTGGTCAGTAGCGTACTAAGTGCGCCCAATCCGAACATCAGCGGAACGGTACCCAAACTGAACAGCAGCATGGAGAGCGCGCCTTTCACCGGGTCTCCTGTTGAAAGTGCATAAAGCTGCATTGCCTGAAGCGGTCCGCATGGCATAAGCCCATTGAGCAGACCGACATACAGCGGTCTACCGCCTCTTTTTTGCTCATCTATTTTAACCGCAAAAATCTTCGGCATCCTCGGATTCAAACGCCTTAACCATGGAAAGAGGTTCAGCATATTGAGTCCCATGATGACCATAAAGAGCCCGGCAATCACCGCAATGATTCCTTTGCCCGCACCAGTAAACGTAACCACTTGACCCAGCGCGCCGACGATCCCTCCGATAATAGTATAGGAGATCACCCTGCCCGCATTATATTGCAGGCTGGGCACCAGGCTCGAAATTCTGCCGGAAAACCCCGGACGAGAGAAGTCACTGCCTTTGAGCGAGCCGGTTGCGTTCGGTACACACTGCGACAGATTGATCCCGCCGCACATGGCAATGCAATGGGTGGAGGTGAGTAGCCCGATCACAAACAGCATCCCATAACCCATTCCTTCTTTTGCTTCCGGGAAAGAATTGAAGATCTGAAGCCCGCCGAATCTGTTGAAAATCACGTACAGTGCCAGGAGAACCACAAACACTCCGGCAATCTTTACGCTGCTCGCCGGAGCTTCGGAAGCCGCAAATCCAGCAGGCTGATATCCAAGTTTTCGGATCAGTCCCTTAATATCTGATTCTCCGATTGCTTCCGAGTCAAAGGTTAGAGTAGCAGTTCCTTTTGTATAGCTCACAACGGCATTGGCGATCCCCTTCTGATTTTTCAGACTTCGCTCAATTCTATGCTCACAGTTGACGCAAGTCATCCCGTTTATTTTATATGTCCTCGTGATATAGGTCTTTCTCACGGTCGATCTCTCCTTTGTTTTTCTTTATGTTTATCATAACAGAATGATATGGAGATAATGTGGAGAATTTACAGAAAGAACGAACAAATTATTACTTGAACACATTCTCTTTTTAAATATCTTTTGTTCAAAAAGAATTTATTACATTACAAACAAGTTCAGCCGTTCATTCACAAATTATTATCTGTTTAAATCACTGAAATTTCAGCTTTTTTAGTAATACATTTGAGTAATGATTAGCGTTTATTTGTAAAATCACCAAGAAGATTTTAATGAAATTTTGCTTATATTTTTTCCATTTTCGTTGTAGTATGATCAGGTTTATGTTATGATAGGTTTAAAATAACACGACGAAAAGCGGAGGTAACGCCTAATGTTTGAAAAAGAAAAATTAGAAATTATAAAAGCAGGAATGACCCTGGACAGATATGGCCTGATTGCACTTTCCGGAGGAAATCTCAGCTTAAGAACTGCCACAGGCGAAATTCTGATCACCCCTTCCGGAATGATCTACGAAGATATGGCAGCTGATGATGTGATCGTTATGGATGTAGAAGGAAACGTAATTGAAGGTGCCAGAAAACCTTCTTCCGATACCGACGGCATTCTTTACATCTTCCAAAAAAGACCAGATCTCAACGCGGTCATTCACACCCATCAACCCTACGCCACTGCCATCAGTCTCATCGAGGACGAATTCCGTG
>JAQSXD010000337.1 GCA_029266295.1 Bacillota bacterium
GAATCAAGGAAGGCAAAGGGGTTTATCGCGGAGCCGACGGAACTGTTTTTGACGGCATCTGGGTAAGCGATAAATTTACCGGCAGTAATTAGCAGTAGCTCTCTATCGTAAGAATCAGTATCATTGATATGAATCTTTTGAATGGCAATTCAGGCGTTTGCAGAGCTAAGTGAAAAGACAAGGAGAATTCAGACGTTTGCATCAGCTGGTGAAAAGACAAGGAGAATTACCCATATGGATCATTATTTTGACGGCAGCAGAAAAGGTGCTGCACTAGAACCGCTCAGCCAGGAACGTACCGAGGCGGCAAGCAACCTGATCGGATCTATGATTGACAATATCGAAACCGTCATCGCCGGAAAGCATGAAGTGGTGGAACTGACCGTGCTGTGTCTTATTGCGGGAGGCCATGTTTTGATTGAGGATATTCCCGGTGTTGGAAAGACCAGCCTCGTCTGGGCTCTTGCAAAATCGGTGAACTGTGAATTTAAGCGCATACAGTTCACACCGGATGTCATGCCTTCCGACGTGTCAGGATTTTCGATCTATAATCAGAAATCCGGTGAATTTGAGTTCCGCCCCGGTGCTGCGATGAGCAATATTGTACTGGCGGATGAAATTAATCGGGCTTCAGCAAAAACCCAGTCTGCTATGCTTGAAATTATGGAAGAGCGGCAGGCGACTGTAGACGGAAACACCTACAGGATGGAGTCGCCCTATATGGTCCTGGCAACCCAGAATCCCATCGAGGCACTGGGCACCTACCAGCTGCCCGAGGCACAGATTGACAGATTCATGATTAAGCTCTCCATTGGATACCCATCCTATGAAGATGAAATTCGCATCGTAATGACGGGAGAGGCCGCTAAAAAGACGATTTCGCATATTGCGGAAAAGGAAGATGTTCAGACCCTGGCTGAACTGTGCAAGCGTGTTGTCTGCTCAAGAGAGGTTACCTCTTATATTGTAAGAATTATTGAAGCCACGAGAAAACATCCTGATATCAAGCTTGGAAGCAGCCCGAGAGGTAGCATCGCGCTTTACAATTTGAGCAGAGCCTATGCACTATCCAAAGGAAGAAATTATGTCTTGCCCGATGACGTGAAATATCTGGCGCCCTTTGTACTTGGCCACAGGATCATTTTGACCCATGGTGCAACAGCGGAGAAAAAAGTTCCTGTTGATTTGATCCAAGCTATTCTAAAGAACACTTCCGTGCCGGTTCAGCTTGACCGCAAGGAGGCCTAGCAATGACCACTTTGTCGTTACTGCAAAGAAACATCAGGATTCAAAACACAGGACGAGCAGCAGTCGCAGGCGACCATGTGTTGCTGAGGGCAGCAGGTGCAATGATCCTGCTGGCGATCAGTGCAATTCCGGCATACTATGCAGGGGGTTTTTACGGATATCTGCCCAGTCTCACGCTGTTGGTGCTCTATGGTGTGTCTACGCTGCATTTAATGATCCTTTGGAAGGGGATACACTTTGAAACGGAAGTCACAGATTTGGTGTGTGAAAGAGGAGAGCTGGCCAGTGCAGCGGTTAAAATCAGGAACGATTCCTGGCTGCCTTGCATAAAGCTGAGTGCTGAGCTGTACATAGGAGGCTTCTTTTCGGGAGAGGGAACTGCTGCGGCAAAGACCCTGGGGCTGGAAGGAAAAAGCGATGCTGCGTTCGTAATTTCATCGGAAATGAAGCACATTGGTGTTTATAAAGCTGGAATTAGAAACCTTCGGATCTATGATCTGACGGGAGTTTTTTGTATCAGAATCCAAGACGGCGTAACCTTTGGCATTACAGTCCTTCCAAAGGTTAAGGGAGGCAATGTGGTTCGGCTTGATGAACGGCGGCTTACAGAAAGCCAGAACGTTTCTCAAAAGGCGGTCAGCGATGGATTTGATTATACCGGGGTTCGGGAATACGCGCTGGGTGATTCCATGAAGCGGATTCATTGGAAGCTCTCCGCCCATTCCTCGGACTACATGACAAAGATTACCGAAAGCAGCCGAAAAAGCGATCTGGCAGTTATCCTTGACCTGGTATCAATCCCCGGGGAGCAAAAAATGCTGCCGTGGATGTACGACAGTCTGGTTGAGACGGCCCTTTCTCTGATTGAGCAGGCAGCGGCAAGAGAGATTGAGTACGCGCTCTTTTTTGTTGGACGGGATAAGGAGCTACATCGTGTTTGCCCGAGAGGACAGCAGGATTATCCTGATTTGATTCGAATTCTTCCCGCTCTGATTGGGACGCGAAGTATAACGGCAATGGACGGAATGGATGGGGCCGCAATTTTGGACAAAGAGAAGCAACTGAGCAACAGAAGTACCAATCTGATCCTCTGCACATCCCACGTAACGGATCGTCTCACCTGGGAGCTGATTTCCGCAAAAAAACAGCAGCGAAACCCGGAGCTTTATTATATCCTTCCTCCGGGAACCAGAGGGGAAACCGATGGACATTTGGATCATCGTGCAAAGCGTAAGAAACAGAGTAATCTTACAATCCTTGAAGAGTACGGAATTCGATATCATTGGATCGCATCGGAGGATGAAAAGACGATAACTCCTGAAGTGAGTCAATCGATTTGAGAAGTTAAATGGAGACAACCTGCATGATCAAGCATCTGATATCTGAAAATAAATCGTGGAACCGGTCCGGACGCAAAGCAATGCTAGTGGATGTCATGCTTTGCACCCTGATCTCCATGGCACTTGCGGTAACTGTATTTGCTGGCTTTGATTCAAGCGAGCCGCCGCTGGCCAATCTGGGCGCAATCGCTGGAATCACGCTGCTGGTGACGGGAGTGCTGGAAGCCGGATATCGCATTGGAAAAAGCAAGCTGATCGCTGTATTGCTGTCGATAGCGGCAATGGCTTTGAGCAGCTTTGGCTTGTTTCAAAAGAGCTCTGGCGGATCGCTTGGAGTGTGGGCAGACTTCCTTGGAGCAATGGATAAAAACGTGAACCTTTTCCCGGCGGTCACTGTTCTGGTGGCACTGCTTGTCTTCTGGCTGGCCAGAACAAGGATGGGCATTTGTCTTCTATTTCTTGGGGGGACATTTTTGGCTGCTTTCTTTGATCTGCTCGGCTATCCTGTATCTGCGTCGAGCTTGATCCTTTTTTTGCTGGGATGCCTGTCCCTGTGCTTTTATCGGGCAAGAGAAGCGCTTGGAACCAACGATTTTCACTGGAATACCCTAGGCCACTCAGTTATGGCGGCTGGCCTGATCCTATTCGTCGCGGCAGGATTATTTTATGGGGCCTCAGGGCTGCTGCAGCCTCCCGGGGGCAAAGGCGAGCTTACGGCTAGACTCAGGGAGGAACCGGTTATGGAGCGGCTTGGCATTGTAACGACAAAAACAATCCTCACAGAGGAGCCAATTGCGCCAGAAATTCAGAAAAAGGATAAACCTGAGGAAAAGAAGCTGGAAGAAGAGAAACAGCAGGATCAGCGTAAGGAAACCGGGAGAATCGGAGAAGGCTTCTATCTCGCTGTGGCTTTGGAAGTCACCTTTAAGGCAGCAGAAAAATTTCTATGGATTGCATTTCCAATCGTAATCGTACTGGCAGCAGCAGCAGCCCCGGCGAGAATCCTGCTGAGAAAACGCTGGTATCAAAAAGTCCTGACAGCAAGCAGGGAGCAAGGTGTAATCCTGCTCTACCCTTACTTTCTGAAACGGCTAGGAAGAATCGGGCTGAAGAGGCCCCAGGACATGACCCTGTCTGAGTTTGCAGAGAACGCAAGAGAGGCTTTGAAAGGGTTTTCTGTCTATGATGCAGATTTCATGCGCCTGACCGGGATCTATCAAAACGTGATCTATGGGGGGCAACGGGTATCGGAGAAAGAGTTTGAACTATTTCAGGACTTTTATACGGAATTCCTCAAAAACTTAAAAAGAGAAATGGGGAGCATGAAATACCTCTTTGCGTATTTTATGCTTTGATGATGTCAAATGGCCTCCTCGCTTCTTGCATCAGCAGGATCCGGGGAGGCCGCTTTTTTATTTTTCACGCTTACGAAAAGAGATTTATTTCATGACCTTTACTGCCATGGATTTGAAGATGGCGTAGAGCTCGTCCCCTGTTTTAATATTCATCTCTTCCAGAGAGCGGCTGGTGATCAGGACAGTCAGCGGAATTCCCACGTCAAGCGTTACTCTGGCGCTTTTTTCATCCGATGCAATTCCCGTTACAACTCCTTTGAGCATATTCCGGGCGCTGCTGATAATTGGCCCCGTGCTCAGAATAATATCTTCGGGGCGGACGGCGATCTTCACCCGGCCCTCCAGCTCTGTTGCCACATTGATTTTTACAGTCCCCACCAATGCGTACTGATCTCCGTCTTCACGGGTAAGATCGGCTTCATATACATTCTCAGACCGCTTCGTGCTCATGAAATAAAGCTCAAGCTGGGACGCTGATACCCGTATGCTTCTGCCGATATGATGGGCTTGAATATCGCCGCGTTTAATCATTTCATAGACCGTGTACTTGGACAGCTTTAACTTTCCGGCAAGCTCTTCCGGTGTATAAAGGGTTTCCTCGCGCATCACAGTAAACCTCCTTGTTGTTTGTGACTATTATTATAATGGCTATGCAGGATGAAATCAACTTTACTTGTATTCTGGCTCAGCGTACAATGGAATAAGATTGTTTTTTCGTCTTGTTAAATTGAAACGGGCGGAAATTTATATGAA
>JAQSXD010000338.1 GCA_029266295.1 Bacillota bacterium
AAGAGGAATTGCTTGATAAATGTACAAAATCGGGAGGATTTGTAGATCATCTCGGCACTTCCGATGCGCTGGAAGTATTTGATAGAGCGGAAAATGGCGATCAACACGCACGCCTGCTTTGGGATGCATTGATTTATCAGATCGTCAAGCAGATCGGTGCCATGGCGGCAGCTCTTCACGGTGAAATTGATGCAATCCTGCTAAGCGGAGGAATGGTGTATAATAAAAGTCTTGTGGCGGACATCTCCGAGGCTTGCACTTTCATTGCACCAGTCCAAGCTTTTCCAGGTGAATTTGAGATGCAGGCTATGGCTGCGGGAGCTATGCGTGTGGTGAAAGGAACGGAGACGGCTAAGGTCTATACCGGCGTACCTGTATGGACCGAATCTCATCTGTGAAGTTCTATAAATCAATGGGATGGAACAATCCCAAGTATTGTAATATCCTGAACGAAAACATATACACGTAATTGGTTTCCCCGTCGGTCAACTCATTATTCATGAAGTTTTTGATGAGTCCCAGCCTATAGTAGAGTGTATTTTTGTGAATTCTAAGTTTCCTGGAAGCGAGTATTCCATCACCGAAACAGTTCAGATAAACGGATAAGGTCTGCGCTAGGTCTGACTGATTTTTTTCATCATATTTTATTAGGTTTATGATATCGGGAGAGCAAAACTCCAACAAATCGCAATGGGCAGTCATGATATCCAATAATTTTAACTGGGCAATGTGTTCATAAAACACATAATATCGGTAGCATGGGTCAGTCATTTTTTGATAATAACTGAGTGCCGTCAATGCCTGGGTCAAATGGTTGTACGTTTCGTTTCAGGAGGCATGGAACTGGAGATGGCAATTAAGATGATGACGGTCGTTGGCATTTTTTCAATGGTCGGAAGCTGGGCTTCCGTAAGATTTGATTATCGAGCCGGAGTAGAAAAAGCGGTTCTGCTTGGAATTGTGATGATGTTTGCAGCTTGCGGCCTATATTCCATTAACTCCTTTGCACCGATGGTGGTTGGGGGGTTATTGCAGCAATCGCCTTCCTATGTATGCTTTTCGTAAAAGAAGGTTTCGTGGAGCGCTATGAAGAGCAATTAAGTAAAATCTGATTTGATAAAAGTCGGGAGGACTCTTTCAGAAAAATTCCTCCCGATCTGCATCTGTTTCTCCCAATCTAAAAAAGGACACTCTCGACTCGAATGTTCAAATAAGACATAAAGTCAAAAAGTGTTCTTTTTTTTAAACAAGAAAAGGCTTAAACTTGCATTGAAATCTAATTCCGAGGAGTTGGGCTTCGCTATTACTAGTTTAATTTTTTATAATGAGGGAGAGGAACATATGAAAAAGCAAGTCAGAAGAGGCTTCGGCAAAGGGTGGGTTTTAATCTTATATGCTTTTTTGGCATATTTTACAGCAACAGCAGTGGGAAGTGCAATGAATGTCGCTGCCGGTACTTTATCGGATCTGCGAGGATGGAGCAGCACCTTATTGACCAGCTTTATTTCGCTGGGGAGCATCGCAAATATCGTTGCAGGATTTGTGTTCGGACGATTATCGATCAATCACTCGGCGAAAAAATTGAGCATACTTTGCAGTATTGTTTATATCGCAGCGCTGATTGGTCTTGGCTTAACTTCACAAATATGGATTTTTGCAGCTTGCCTTATCATAGCCAACGGCATTTCCTGCGCGCTGGGATATCAGTTATCTCCTGTTATCATATCGAAATGGTTCCCCAAAAGAAAGGGTATGATCATGGGCATTGTTACCATGGGTATTCCCTTCTGCGCAGGTGTTGCTTCATTAATCTATAATGCAGGCTATTCAAAATTTGGTTCTGTGGGAGGCTTCTCCGGTTTTATGATCGTTGCCGCTGCTGCAATGATCATATTAGCGCTATTCATTACCGACGATCCGGCGAAGGTCGGATACGTTCCTGACAATGGCGTTGAGGCGGTAAGCGAAACCGATAAAGTCATTCATAATAACAGCATTTGGACAACAGGAAAACTATTGAGAACGCCGCAGGTTTGGATTCATGGTATTGCATTGGGATTTCAACTGACATTTGCCAGCGGATTAATGGTACAGCTGGTCCCAAGACTGCTGGAACTCGGTTATAATATTAACACTGCTGCGACCATGATGATTGCATCGGGATTACTGGCATGTGTCGGCAGTTATATCTGCGGTTTGATTGACCAGAAGGTTGGAGCGCGCAGAGCAGCCTATACATCCTATATCTTCGGAGCAGTGGCGATGTTTACAAATTTAACCGGCACCACAGTTGGGGTTTGGATATCGCTAGTCTGCATCGGTATGGTTGTCGGAGGTGCGGCAAACTGGCCGGCATCTCTTTGTATTGAATTGTTTGGGGAAAATTTTGCAAACGGCTATGGCGTAATTCAGCCTATCATTCAATTAGTCGGCGCCGTGGGGCCAGCATTTTTTGCATTGATCGCAGGATCGACAGGAGGCTACCGGATTCCTTATCTGGCTGGTGCAGGGCTTATGATTATAGGCTTGCTCATGTTTGCATTATTGGCCAAATCCGATTTCGTCAAAAAGGAAGAAGCAAAATATATGAATGCATAAAATCTTTTGTTTCACTTAAGTTAAGAACAAGTCATGCTATAAGAACAAGTCATGCCATGCGAACAGGCTATGCCATAAGAACGCGTTGTGACCGAGGAGCCCGGAGGAATTTTGGGGCTCCTTTTCCTTATGCGGATTATTAAATACAGGGACTTTTCTTGCATGACTGTAGACAAATCGGGAGAGGAACTGTATAGTAAAATCTATAGTATTAATGGCAGTCTGGATAAGTCGTTATGATGAACAAGAAAGGTAAAACCATGGGACATATTACAAGCAAAGACGCCTATAAAAATCTGGAGGAACGAGTCAATTGGTTCACTCAGGGGGCTCCGCCGACGGAAAGCCTGTATAAAATTTTGCAGGTGCTTTATACAGAACCTGAAGCCAGGTGGGTCGCTCTGCTTCCGGTTCGTCCGTTTACTGCGAAAAAAGCAGCGAAGATCTGGAACATCAGCGAAGGGAAAGCAGAAGCCTTTCTCGAGCATCTTTGTGAGAAGGCACTCCTTGTGGATTCCTATTATAACGGAGTACGTCAGTTTGTGATGCCGCCGCCCATGGCAGGATTTATCGAATTTGCATTGATGCGCACAAGAGGCGATATTGATCAGAAATATTTGAGCGAATTGTATTACCAATACATGAATGTGGAAGAAGATTTTGTGAAGGATTTGTTCTTCGCAACAGAGACGCATCTCGGCCGGGTTTACGTGCAGGAGCCAGTCCTGACCAATGAAAACACCATTCATATTTTAGACTATGAAAAAGCAAGTCATATCATTGAGGAAGCCACTCATATCGGACTTGGAACCTGCTATTGCAGACACAAGATGCTGCATGCAGGTCATCCATGCGAAATCGATGCACCTTTGGATGTTTGCCTTACGCTGGGAAATGTGGCCCGTTCCCTTGCAGAAAATGGACAGCATGCGAGATTAATTGACAAGAAAGAAGCTATGGATGTATTAGAGCGTTCCTATGGGGCAAACCTGGTACAAATCGGCGAGAATGTTCGTGAAGCCCCGGCATTTATTTGCAATTGCTGCGGCTGCTGCTGCGAAGCCTTGCAGGCAGCAAGAAAATTCAGTCCCATGCAGCCGGTGGCAACCACAAACTATATCCCTAAAATCTCCCATGAATGTGTGGGCTGCGGCAAATGTGAAAAGGTATGTCCGGTATTGGCCATTTCTATGGAAAGCAGCAAAGAGGGCAGGAGGCTTGCTCAAGTTGATCAAGAAGTATGTCTTGGCTGTGGTGTCTGTGTGCGAAGCTGTCCGAAAAAGGCCATTGCGCTTGTGAGAAGAGAGACCCAGGTCATTACACCGGTGAATAGTACCCATCGATTTGTATTGCAAGCCATCGAAAAGGGTACGCTCCAAAATCTCATATTTGATAATCAGGCCTTTGCAAATCACCGTGCTATGGCGGCAGTCCTTGGCGTTATTTTGAAATTGCCGCCACTCAAGCAGGTGCTTGCCAGTAAACAGTTTCGATCCATTTATTTGGATCAATTGCTGTCAAATAAAAAGGGCTGATCATTCTCACTTGGACGCCCCAGTTGGTTAGATGCAGGCTGTGCCTCAATATCGAACTTGTCCAGATGATCTGATACAAGCTGTTCTTCATATTCAGGCTGGTTCAGATGACTTATTGCTGATCGTAAGGCAACAATGGCAATCAGGCTGGAAATCAGATCAGAAAGAGCAGCAGCGCCCCATACACCAGTAAGCCCAAAGAACGAAGGCAATATTAACAACAGCGGTATCAGTAAAATTATTTGTCTTAAGAGCCCTAAAAAAGTTGCTTTTTTGGCATCTCCGATGGCTTGAAAATAGCTTGCACCCACGATTTGAGCGCTTATCAGTGGAAGCATTAACAAAAAGATCCGCATACCGGAACTGGCTATGGCGATCAGCTCTGGTTCACTGGTAAAGATACGGGAAAGCATAACCGGGAAAGCTTGGACCAATAGAAACGTTATGGTACAGATTGATGCGACAGCAGCGAGTTCAAGCTTTAATACCTTTTTAACCCGATCATAGCGTTTTGCGCCATAATTAAAACCAATGATTGGCGCGGCCCCTTGCGTAACGCCC
>JAQSXD010000339.1 GCA_029266295.1 Bacillota bacterium
GCTACTGCTAATTACTGCCGGTAAATTTATCGCTTACCCAGATGCCGTCAAAAACAGTTCCGTCGGCTCCGCGATAAACCCCTTTGCCTTCCTTGATTCCGTATTTCCATTCCCCTTCATAAACGCTGCCGTCAGCCCAGGTGTAAGTGCCCTGTCCTTCCTTTACGCCAGCCTTCCATTCACCGACATACAAGTCGCCGTTTGCCCAGCAATAGGTTCCAAAGCCTTCCTTTACGCCGTCTTTCCAGTCACCGGAATAGTAGCTGCCGCTGGCCCAGGTATAGGTTCCCTGTCCGGAAAACACTTCAGTCTTCCACTGACCTTCGTAACGATCGCCATCAGCCCAGGTATAGATGCCCTGACCGTCAAAGAAACCGAACTGCCATTCCCCGTCATATGTTTCTCCATCATCCCACAGATAGGTTCCCTGTCCGCTAAAGAATCCGTTTTCCTTTTCTCCTGTATAACCGTCGCTCTCATAGTCAATCGATGACTTCCAGTGGGGGTTCTGCGTTGCCTCGCTGACTGTGGTTACCATATACTTGGAATCCGGTACCACAACCACTACTGCGCTTCTTGTAGTTACAATAGCAGGATCATTCTGCCCGCCAGAAAGGTCTGCCCCCAATTCTGCTTCTCCATTGCCGCTGACTGGCTCCGGCTCTGCTTCTGCTTGAATCATCACTGCGTCCGGCTCTATCTCAGTATCTTTATCTTCGCCCTGTTCTTCCTCTTTTTCCGGTTCTGGCGGTTTTACCTCCTCGACCTTGGGAGGAACGCTGAGATAGACAGTCTTTTCCAGGAGGGGACTTTTCCGGCAGCCCGAAATGAGACTTGCCAGAAAAAAGATGAAAACGATCAGAAATACGATTTGACCGATGTGCTTGTTCTTGCTCTTGTCAGCGTTCTCGTTCAAGTTCCCGCCTCCTTCATAAAGAACAGACGCGCCGGATCTAGGCAGATCAGAAAAGAAGGATCGGTAAGCGTTGCCCGCTCTTCTTTGTCCAGCTCCCATTGAAGATGATAGTCTCCGGAGTGGGCGGGAGGGGAGCCGATTTTCAGGTAAAGCGTCGTTCGGAAGGGCGCTTCATTTTCGTCACTGATCCAAGCCGGATAACAGTTTATACGGTCTGTCTCCGCTGCCCTTCTGATATGGTTTTCTCTAATCCCCACTGCACCCTTGACACTGTTTATTTCCCCTTCGGTCTCTGCAACAATGCCCCATGCAGGAATTTCTACGATACGTGGGAACCTTCGTATTGCGGCGGCAGTATTTTTGCATCCCGTAATCTTAGCGGTCAGCAGGGACTTTGGATTGTGAAATACTTCCTGCTTCGTTCCAAGGGTCTCAACGCTTCCGTTGTTTACAACGACGATGCGATCGCTGAGACGATATGCTTCCGCCATATTATGTGTAACGAACAAGGTGGTGCCCTGAAAGCTCTTGAGTGACTCCAGCATCTCCTTCATCATGTGATTTTTCAGGTGCTCATCCAGTGCAGAAAAGGGCTCATCAAGGAGTAGGATCCTGGGCTCCACAGCCAGCGCTCTTGCCAGTGCCACCCGCTGCTGCTGCCCTCCTGAAAGCTGAGAGGGATAGCGCTTTCCCATTTCAGAAAGATGAAACCGCTCCAGCAGCTCGGAAACCCTGCGCTTCTGCTCTTCTCGTGGCAGTTTGCCCAGACCGAAGGCAATGTTCTCCTCTACGGTAAGATGAGGGAACATGGCGTAATTCTGAAACAGGTATCCTACTTTTCTATCCCGGGGTGGTATATTTATTTTCCTTGCAGAATCAAAGTAAACCGTCTCATCATGGGTAATCCTGCCCTTATCCGGCCTAGCCAGTCCAGCAATACTGTTCAGCAGCATGCTCTTTCCCGATCCGGAAGCGCCCAGAACACCTACGATCTCCCGTTCAAATGACAGCTCCATCTCGAGCTTGAACCCATGGAGCTTTCTTGAAATATCAATTGTTAATCCCATACGTTCACCTGCTCGGTTGTCATGATTGTCAATTCCATTGCGCACTCCTGTCTGTTCATCACGATTACCATTCTCATTTTCCTCACCTTCCCGGGCCCTGGCGAATTTTTATCAGACGTTTATTCCAGTAATTCATAGCAACCATTACCGTCAGCGAAATGGTGAAGATGATAAGCACCCAAACAAGCGCCACCTGCATCTGGCCTCCGGCAGTGGCAAAATAAATAGCGATGGGTATGGTGAGCGTCTTGCCCGGTATGCTTCCTGCCACCATCAAGGTCGCACCGAATTCACCCATAGACCGGGCAAAGGAAAGGGCTGTGCCTGCAAGAATCCCCGGCCAGGCCATCGGCACCGCAATCTTCCAAAAGACCTTCCATTCTGTCACGCCCAGTGTCCTTGCAGCGTTGAGAATATTGGCATCAATCTGCTCGAAGGATGCCCTTGAAGTCTGGTACATCAGCGGAAAGGCGACTACCGTTGCAGCGATGACTGCCGCATACCAGGAAAAGATGATATTGACGCCGAATATGCTTAGAAATTTTCCAATGGGGCCTCGCACACCGATCAGCAGCAGAATTCCGAAGCCCGCCACCGTTGGAGGTAAAACAAGAGGCAGCGTAAGGATGCCGTCAAGCAAGCCCTGCCATCTGCCTCTGTAGTTTGTCATCCACCAAGCGGTAGTGATCCCGAGAATAAAGATGATGCTCGTGGAAATCACGCTGATCTTTATCGAAATAAGTGCCGGTGAAAGATCAAAATTCATTGTCGATTCTCCCTGAGAATTATTACGGGATTACAGGAATGAAATCCGTATCTAGCGGAATTACATTACGCTGAACCCGTATTTTACAAAGATGGCCTTTGCGGTATCGGTTGTAAGGAAGTTCAGGAAATCCTGTGCAGCCACAGCATGCTTTGATGCTTTGATGACTGCTGCGGGATACATGATGGGATCATGAGAGCCTTCTGCCGCAGTAGCAACAATCTTAATCTTATCGCCGCCAACTTTGGCATCTGTGGAATAGACCAGACCTGCATCTGCGTTGCCGCTTTCAACCCATGTAAGTACTTCTCTTACATCTTTGGCGTAAACGATCTTTTCCTTCAGGCTGTCAATGAGGTTGTAATATGTATAAACCTGCGTAGCATACTTGCCCGCGGGAACCGTGGTTGGCTCACCTAAAGCAAGCTTCTTGACGTCGGCTTTGGTTACGTCCGTAATACTGGTGAGATTTGCCTTGGAATCAGCAGGAACGATCAGTACCAGCTTATTCTGCAGCATGTTTTTGATGGTGCTGTCCGCCAACAGACCTTTTTCTTTTAACGCATTCATATTGCTCTGAGCCGCTGAAATGAAAAGATCTACAGGAGCACCCTGTTCAATCTGCTGCTGCAATGCGCCAGATCCGCCATAGCTGATGGTCAGCGCAGCATTTGGTTTCTGCTCGTTGTACAGCACCTTTGCTTCGTCAAGCGCTTCCTTCAAGCTGGCTGCAGCCGATATGGTAAGATCCACCTTTTTAATCACATTGGCGGTGATTGCTCCGTTTTCGTTCTTTCCTTCGATATCATATCCAAGGGCGTTTGCAACGTATCTGATCGGAACATAGATTCTGCCGTCTTTGTTCACCGCAGTCGTGTCCATTGCAATCGTTCCGTACGCTGTACTGATTTGAGAGGAGCCGACTGTGACTTTGATGCTTCCGTTGATGGTCGCGGTCTGTGTTGCCTGATCCCATGCAATCTGTGCGCCCAGGCCTTCTGATACAGCTCTGATGGGTGCTTGTGTTCTGTTGGCTGCATCGATGAACGGTGCTCCCAAATCGGCAGCAATGGTCAAAGGGGTGCCGTCAATGGTAAGTGTGGGTTTTGTCTCTGCCGAAGCTGTTATTGCGGATAGTCCGAAGATCATCGCCGCAACAGTGCTCAGCACCAGTGCTTTTTTGAACAGTTTCATAATTCCCTCCATGGTTTCGACTCGTGTTTTAGTTTGTTTTTGTTTGGTTTAGTCTTTTATTATTTAATATAACTTATTTTATTATAATTGTGTTTGGTTTGTTAGGCAACTAAAATCACTTCCTCCTAAGCGATACTTTTTGTCCGGTAGAATAAATCTTGCCGTTTTCAGCGCCCCGAACCATCCGCATTGCCCGATCACCATCCTTTACAACATAGCCGGACAGGTCATGAACACCATATTCAAACAATACAGGGGCAAGGGTAGTAGAGGGACCCACCAGCGTTACTTTTACTGCATTACAAGATAATTCCAGAAGCCTCGGAAGTGTCTTTTCAAGGAAACAAGAACTCCCGATGTAGATATATTCACTGTCCGGCAACAGGTATTCTGCTGCAGAAAAGGGATAATCTCCTTCAACGGGAATCTCGCCTGCGATCACCCGCATATCACAGATTGGCTGAAATAGCGTCTCAATGAATGGAAAGTGCCCGATTACAGTCACTTTTTTCCCCCGAACCTCATTTTGCGACATGATAAACGGATCATAAATCCGATCCTCCACATGCCGGGATTCCCCAAGGGGAACACCAGCGCTTCGGGCGATTCCCGGGCAGTTGTAGTAGGCATTTATCGCAGCCAATCCCACGGAGGCTTCATAAAAATTCCAGGACTTAATGCACTGAGCCACCTCACGAAGAGGCAAACCCTCCAGATTTTTTGTATAGAGTGGCATCCGCATATCGTAA
>JAQSXD010000340.1 GCA_029266295.1 Bacillota bacterium
AGGATATCAAACAATACTTCGAAGAAGATTTGTTTTTCCCGGACCTGGCTGCGGAAACACCGGAGGAGGCCATTGCGATTATGTTTCAGAAGCTCAGTCAGAAGGGTTACGTGCCGGATACTTTTTTAAACAGTGTGCTTGAGCGGGAACGGGTTTCTGCAACATCCTTCCCAAAGGGATTTGCAATTCCCCATCCTATCGAGGCATGTTCCTACCGGACCATTGTATCCGTAGGAATTCTCAAAAAACCGATTCTTTGGGGAGATTACCGGGTAAAGTGTATTTTTTTCCTAGCCATTCGAGATGAGGATAAAAAATATCTGGGCAGATTTTTCAACACCATTGTTGAGATGACAGAGAATAGGGCGAAGGTACAAAATATAGCAAATACAAAAGATTTTAGCAAATTTTTAGACTTGATTACGAAGACTGAGTTGTAGGAAGGAAGGAACCTAGATTGGCAAAACTTAGAGATTACATCAGAGAAGACTTAATTTTTTTAGAGATTGAGGCGGAAAATGATAAAGCGCTTCTCAAATTTGTCGCAGAAAAGATGGCCGCAAAGGGCGTTGTGAAGGATAGCTTCGGTGATGCGCTGATTGAGCGGGAGGGATATGCTCCCACAGGGCTTAAGACGGACTCGCTGGGCGTAGCCATTCCCCATGCAGAACCCCAGCATGTGATCGAACCCTGTGTGGCTGCGGCAACGCTGAAAAAACCAGTCGTTTTTGGTGAAATGGGAACCCCGGGCAGTGAAGTAGACGTGAGACTGGTATTCTGCATTGCCTTGGTTGATGGAGATAATCATATTGGCATTCTGCAGGATGTCATAGCATTGATCACAGAGAGTGATCTGGTTCCGGCATTGGTTGATCTTAACTCCAAAGAAGAATTTATCGCTATGCTAAAGACCTTTGGAGACCAATAGATAAAACATTCAATCGAAAGGAGAAAATTGTTATGAAAACCTACAAAATCCTGAATGTGTGCGGGAGCGGAATTGCTACCTCAACATTGATTTCCAGTAAAGTGAAGGATGCTATGAAAGAAAGGGGTATTTCTGTAGAAACCACAGAGTGCAACATCCGCGAGGTATCCACCATGATCCCGGGCTTCCATCCCGATGTAATCATTGGAACATCTTCGCTGGAAAGCGTTGACACAAAGGGCATTAAAACCTATAGCGGCATGCCGATCCTTTATGGCAATAAGCTCATTGCCAAGAAAACCTTTGATGAAATCGAAGCGTATCTTAAGAGTATGGAATAAGACTGAGGAGAAGACAGAGGAAAAAGACTGAGAAAGAACTGAGGAAAAAGTCGAGATCGTAAGGAATAAAGAACAAAGAATAAAACATCACAATTATTTAATGGGAGGGTAACATCAATATGGAGATACTTCAAAGCTTTTTAAGCCTGGGTGCTTCGGCTGTAATGCCTGTGATCATTCTGATCATAGGGCTGATCTTCGGTATGAAATTCAAAAAGGCGTTCATGTCGGGGATCACTGTGGGCATCGGATTTATAGGAATTAATCTGGTAGCGGGACTCTTAATGGGAACAATTATGGCCCCGCTGATTAATACATTGACAGAAAACTGGAACCTGTCCTTGAGCACGGTAGATATGGGATGGCCCCTTGCATCGGGCATCGCATTCAGCACGGGTACCCTGGTTCTGATCATGTTTGCAGTACTTATTATACTTAATATTGTTATGATGGCGTTGAAGCTGACCACAACGCTGAATGTTGATATCTGGAACTTCTGGCATTTTATCATGTTTGCTGCGTTTGGACATATCCTAACCGGCAGCCTGGTGCTCGGATGCATCATTGGAGCGGCTTACTGTGCAATCACGCTGCTGCTGTCGGGCAGAATCTCAGGCTCCATTGCAAAGTTTACTGGTGTTGAAGGGCTGACCATCACTGCGGTGGGGTTCCCTGTAGCATATTATATCTGCTATGCGGTAGACAGGATTGTGGATCGTATTCCCGGAATTAATAAGATCAATTTTAATCTCAAGTCGGTGCCCGAAAAATACGCATTTCTGACAGAGCCATCCATTATCGGTATCTTTGTCGGCGTGATTTTGTCTCTGCTGGCCAAATATCCTGTGAACAATGTCATCCTTACTTCCATTCAACTCGGTGCGGTAATGTATATCATGCCAAGAATGGTAAAGATCCTGATGGAAGGACTTGCTCCCATTACAGAAGCAGCAGGCGATTTCATGAATGATAGATTCCCTGGGCGCAAGGTTGATATTGCAATCGATTGTGCTGCCCTTGCAGGAGATACAGAACTTCTCACAATTTCAACGATTATGGTTCCTGTGACGCTCCTTTTGGCTGTGGTGCTTCCGTTTAATACAGTACTTCCAATCGGTGACCTACCCGCATTGGTATATATGCTTGCTCCTGCCATTGTTGCGGCTAACAGAAATTCTTTCCGAGCAATCATCAACAGCCTTGTAATCATCGTGATCTTCCTGTTCATAGCCAGCGATCTGGCACCTCTTGCAACTGGAGTGGCACAGGCAACCGGTATCGTAAAAGACCAGGGTATGGTATCCTGCCTCACCTTCGGTAACGAGCATATCGGCTATGTGCTGCTCAAGCTCACTGAACTGATTCAAAGCTTCAAATAAGAGGATTGAAAGAAGAGGAATAAAAAGAGATGATTGAAAAAGAACTGATCGTCAAGAATAAAACAGGGCTGCACGCAAGACCGGCGGCAACCTTTGTGCAGACTGCCGCAAAGTATAAAGCTGCACTGAAACTATCGGTCAACAATAAATCATATAATGCAAAGAGTATTCTCGCGGTCTTGTCTGCCGGAATTACGTGCGGAAGCAGCATCAAGCTGACTGCTGACGGAACGGATGAGAAGGATGCCATCGCAGATCTGGAAAAACTCATTCTGGAAAACTGCGGAGAATAGGTAAGCATCAGCTTCTCTGCCTTTGAATGTGATATTCAGGCAGGGAAGCTGTTTTTTTTTGGACGCTTTTCCATATCAAGTTTTTCCACATCGGTATGGAAAAACTTGATATGAAGTTAAGAAACAGATGGGTTATGATAGGCAATAGAGATGGCATACTGTATGTAAAAATGGCGCCTTAGAAAACAACTCAGCAAAGTACCAAGGAGAAGGTTAAAGTAAGATCTAATAGTGGAGGAGAATCAATTATGAAAAGTTCTATGTTCAAAAAATTGAGCTTATGTCTGTCTGTATTTTTGATTGCAAGCACCATGAGCGCATGCGGGTCCGGGGGCGCAAGCACCGGCGATTCCGATGAATCCGATTCCGCGAAAGATGGAACGGCTGTGTATTCGATCGGATATAACAACTGGGGTCAGGGTGTATTTCCTTTGGATATCATTGAGAAAGAAACAAAAAATGCAACGGAGATATTCGGAAACAAGCTGGTGGTGGCAAATGATGAATTTAAAGCGGACAAGGTGATTTCTGACGTTCAGACGCTGATCTCATCCGGCGTAGATGGAATTCAGTTCTTTGGCATTTCAGAAACCATGTTTACCTCGGTTTCACAGATCTGTCAAGAGGCAAAGGTTCCTTTTGTTTTATTTGATAAAATTCCTTCCAATGAAGTTCTTGGAAAGCTGAAGGAAAATCCTTACTTTGTGGGAGCCATATCTGCTGAGGACAGACAGGCAGGAAAAAGCATTGCAGAAATGGCACTAAAGGACGGATGTGAAACCGCAATTATTGTGGCCGCTGCAAAAGGGGACTCATCACATGATCTGAGAATTGAAGGATTCGTTGAGGCATTTACAGCAGGAGGCGGTTATGTCCTTGGCGAGGCTCACTGTGCAGATCCCACAGAAGCCGTTCAAAAGTCCAATGACCTGCTGACAGCCTATCCCGATGCAGACTGCATTTATGGTACAGGCGGTGACTTTGTGGACGGAGCCTTAAATGCGCTGGTAAGCAGAAAAGACGCTAATATGGATCCCAAAATCTACGGTACCGATATTACGCCTGATATCGCTCAAAAAATGGTGGATCAGCAGATTGATGGTGTTGTGGGCGGACAGTGGGTTGACGGTTCCCTTGCGAATATGTTGTTGGTCAACTATCTTGACGGGCATCCTATCCTTGGCGAAGACGGAAAAGCTCCGGTGTTTACAAACCTTCCCATGTGTACCCTTGCACCGGATCAGGCGGGCTCCTTCATCAAGCTTCTGGAACACAATGAAAGCCCCATTTCTGACGAAGAGTATCAGAGCTTAACGTATCGATTCAATCCGGAAGTAAGCTATCAGACATTCTTTGACTTTATTACAAATTATAATGAAACCTTTAACGCAAAGTTAAAATAAATACATAGACACCGCCGCAGAATTGCGAAAGGTGAAGCGTTATAGAAAAGCTCCTCTCCTGCATTCGCACGGGTTCACTGTAGCGGCGCAGGAGAGGGGCATTTCTGAAAGCAGCGTGTATCCGATATAAAAGAAATTGTTTGAGGAGAATATTTGATATGAATCAAGAGGCTTCATCCGCTGCAGCAACAAAAAGGATCAAAGCGGTTATTGTGATTATGCTCGTTGTTCTGGCCTTTGGAATACTAAATCGTTACGTTGACGGCAAGTTTATCAGTGTTGCAAATTTCAATGTACTGATAACTGGATCTGCCATACCT